>JAHZIZ010000156.1 GCA_022601215.1 Bacteroidota bacterium | reverse complement strand
GATTGATCCAAATTTCTCCTTCTGCAGCTTTTGGCTCAGCTGGGATCGTTCCCTGGAATTGCAAAACATAACTCGCTACTTGTGCCATTTCAAGAGGCTTTAATTCACTCTTCCATGACACCATTCCTTTACCGTCCCTTCCACCTTCAGAAATGGTTTGAAATACATCTTTAATTCCACCGCCCAAAATCCAATATTCGTCTGTCAAGTTAGGCCCAATTCCTCCTCCTCCATCAGCCTTGTGACAAGCCACGCAATTTTGAGTGAATATGTTTTTACCTGCGCTTAAGTCGGATGACTCTGTTAACAAAGTCACGGTAGTCACATCTACCAAGTTTTGGCAGTTCTCTTATATTCTTCTATTTCAAGTTTTGCCTCGGCAACAGCTATTTCATATTCCTGATCTTGATTTGCATCTCCAAAAACGTGATAACGGGCTAAATAAATTCCAGCAAAAACAATAGTTGCGTAAAACCCATATACCCACCATGGCGGTAATCTATTATCCAATTCTTTTATCCCGTCATAATTATGATCAAGAATAATTTCGTGCTCCTGGTCCACCGGTTTGCTTCCCAATAACTTTTTATAGGTCCTTTTAAGCCAAGCAAATTCGTTATCCTTTCGGTATTTTTTTGCTTCTAAATACCGTGTTTCTCCTTCCTTTGTTAAGCTTTGAAACAAAATGTTTTTCAACGCAGCTAGAATGAGTTCGACAACAATGGAAAAGAAAAAGATAAACACCAATACAACCCATAAGACTGGGTGTTTTTCAACGGCGAAATCAGCTCCTGAATCCACTATAAACTCAAACAATAAAAATGCGAAAGTTGTATAGCCTACAACGCGTAAATAGGATGGGATTGTTCTCATAATGGAAGGTCGTTTTGATCGTTATCTAATGGTATATTACTCACTTCATTTATGTGCTCTTTTTTGGTAGTAAATACCCAATAAAAAAGAGCTGCAAAGAAGATAAAGAATATTAATAGTGAAATGATAGGATAGATTTCAACCCCGTCAATGTTCTCTAGGTTTCCTTTTATAAATCGCAACATATCTAATCAATTTTAGCTGAACTTTCAGCAGGTTGTTTTACTTTAATATCAGTTCCTAATCGCTGCAAATAGGCAATCAGTGCCACTACTTTTCTATTTTTCATTTCAACGAAATCTTCTCCGTTTTCTTCAGCGTACTTTTTATCAGCCTCATAGGTTTTTGCGAAATCTGGGTCATTGTATAAATTCTGTTGGATTGTAGTTCCTTGTTCATCCATCCAGTCTTGCGCCCTATCAATATCTTCCTGTGTATAGGGTACTCCAAGGCTTACCATAGCTTCCATCTTTTTCTCAGTCAAAGACTTGTCTAACTCTTTTTTGATCAGCCATTTATAAGATGGCATAATTGAACCCGATGATGTGCTCTGAGGATCATAAAAATGATTTAAATGCCAGTTATCGCTATACTTACCTCCCACTCTTAATAAGTCTGGACCCGTACGTTTACTTCCCCATAAAAAGGGATGATCATATACATATTCTCCAGCTTTAGCGTATTCTCCATAACGTTCCACTTCACTCCTAAAAGGCCTAATCATTTGAGAATGACAAGACACACACCCTTCACTTATATAAATATCGCGCCCTTCTAGTTCTAAGGGAGTATAGGGTTTTACACTTGATATGACGGGGACATATTCATCTACCATGAGAGAAGGAATAATCTGTACTGCACCTCCAATCAAAATAGCGATGGTAGCAAAAATGGTCAGTTTTACGGGGCGACGTTCCAACCAAGTATGATATCCTTCTTTTGAAGTACGCCTTTTAGTAACACGCTCTAAACGAGCAGATTCTGCTAATTCATCCTGTACTTTAGACCCTTTACGAGCCGTCATTATAACGTTATAAAGAGCAATAAAAGCTCCAATTATAAATAGACTACCTCCAATAGCTCGCATCCAGTACATAGGTATAATTTCACTTACCGTTTCAAGAAAGTTACCATAGGTTAATGTTCCGTCTGGATTAAATTGTTTCCACATGGAAGCTTGCACAAAACCAGCCACATACATTGGTAGCGCATACATAATAATACCCAAGGTTCCCACCCAAAAATGCAAATTGGCCAATCGTATGGAATACAGTTTCGTTTTGAAGAGTTTTGGCACCAACCAATACACCATCCCAAAGGTTAAAAATCCATTCCAAGCCAAGGCTCCTACATGAACGTGAGCGATCACCCAATCACTAAAGTGGGCTATCGCGTTAACATTCTTGAGTGATAGCATTGGCCCTTCAAAAGTGGCCATACCATAACCCGTAATGGCAACTACCATAAATTTAAGGACTGGATCAGTACGCACTTTATCCCAAGCCCCTCTCAAGGTAAGAAGGCCATTAATCATACCTCCCCAAGAAGGTGCAATCAACATAATGGAAAAAGCTACCCCAAGATTCTGTGCCCAATCTGGTAGCGCAGAATACAATAAATGGTGAGGGCCAGCCCAGATATAAATGAAAATCAATGACCAGAAGTGAACAATTGAAAGTCTATAAGAGTATACAGGTCTATTCGCTGCTTTCGGCACAAAATAATACATGAGTCCTAAGAAAGGTGTGGTCAAGAAAAATGCCACGGCGTTATGTCCGTACCACCACTGTACCAAAGCATCTTGCACCCCAGCATAGACAGAGTAACTTTTTAAGGCACTAACGGGCAGCTCTATGCTGTTTACAATATGAAGGACCGCTACGGTTACAAAAGTGGCTAGATAAAACCAAATAGCAACATACAAATGTCGTTGTCTTCTCTTAATTATTGTTCCAATTAAATTGGCTCCAAATGCGACCCAAATTATAGCGATGGCAATATCAAAAGGCCACTCCAATTCAGCATACTCCTTGGAGGTTGTATATCCTAAAGGAAGGGTTATTGCAGCACCAACTATAATGGCCTGCCATCCCCAAAAATTAAGATTACTAAGCCAGTCTTTCCACATTCGAGCCTTTAACAATCGCTGCGAAGAATAATAAACTCCGGCAAAAATTGCATTCCCAACGAAAGCAAATATTACCGCATTGGTATGTAGCGGGCGCAGCCTACCAAAGCTCAGCCATGAAATGCCATCGGTTAGATTTGGGAACATGAACATGAAGGCTAAGAGTAAACCAATACTCATACCCACAATTCCCCAAATCATGGTAGCTACTATAAATTTTCGGACAATCTTATTGTCATAGTAGAACTTTTCAACTTCCATAATAGTTAGTCTTTTGTTTTTTTATTGATTGGATTTTTTGAAATATCTTCGGAAGGTTCAGGGGTACTCTCTACCAATTCATCTTCAAAAAGCATCCGTACCGAAGGCGTATATACGTCATCGTATTGACCACTTTTTACCGATAAAATAAATGTGATAAAGAAGCCCAATGCAACAAGAACACTTATTGCTAAAAGCACATAAATAATATTCATACCTGCCTGAATTATGGAGTAAAAATATTGTGGAAGTAGTTGATAAAATATGACAAATGTCAGTTGTAAATTGAAAATATTCTTACTTAATAAATGAACTGTTAAAAGTCTTTGTAGAGATAGGTATTACCGCAGTTTCCTATAAATAAGAAAGCGCACCATAAGCGTTGTAAAGACTACGATACTAATAGAGCTTAGGGGCATTAATATGGCGGCTACAACAGGTTTCAAATGCCCCGTTATCGCAAAACCGAGTCCAATAATATTATAGCAAAATGAAAACATAAAACTCCACTTAATAATTTGCACCCCTTTTTGCGCTGCCTTCAAAAATTCTGGAATGAGACTAAAAACCTCAGCGTCCATAATTCCATCGCAAGCGGGTGAAAATAAATTGGTGTTTTCAGAAATAGCAATCCCTACATTGCTTTGCTTTAATGCTCCTGCATCATTTAAACCATCTCCAATCATCATTACCTTGCTATTCTCGCGTTGTAGATTTTCTATAAAATAAAGTTTATCCTCGGGTTTCTGATTAAAGTGGAGTTGAACACCTTTCGGCAGTAAGCGCTGCAGATTCTCTTTTTCTCCTTCATTATCACCCGAAAGTATTATAAGCTGATACGCGTTATGTAATTCTTTCATTACACATTCAACTTGAGCCCTGTATTCATTCAGAAAAACAAAGCATCCTTTATATTCGCTATTAGTGCTAATATGAACTGCTGTTCGATGCGAACCATTGTTACTTGGTTTTGAGCAATTTGTTACAAAAGAATACGACCCAATTTTAATCTGATTTTCTTCAATGACTGCCTCAATGCCTTCGCCTATGGACTCATGGTACTCATCTAAAGTCTTTATTCCAACCGTTTTTAGTTGCGAATACAAGGCTCTACTTAATGGATGATTGGACGCGCGCAAAGAACTTGTAAGCAATTCTTCTTCACCGGGACTTAAAATAATTCCTTCATAATGCGCAATACTCTTTTTGTTTGAAGTGAGCGTGCCTGTCTTGTCAAAAACTATCGTATCAATGCTCGCCATTTGCTCTATTACGGATGCCTCCTTGAGATAATATTTCTTATTTCCGAAGAACCGTAGCACATTCCCCAAGGTAAATGGGGCCGCTAAGGCAATCGCACAAGGACATGCTACTATGAGTACCGCCGTAAAAACATTAAAAGCAATACTTGGATTCCAAAACAACCAAAAGGCAGTGGCAACAACAGCAATGGTTAAGACAACAACCGTAAAGTGTTTGCTGATTTGATCTGTAAGTGATTGAAAAATCCTGCTTTCTTTTTTGGAGAATATTTCATTACTCCACAATTGAGTTAAGTAACTCTGGGAAACCGACTTCACCACCTCTATCTCCAAAACTGCTCCTTGTTGCTTCCCTCCTGCAAATAAAGCTTCTCCACTAACTTTGGGAATAGGATTTGCTTCTCCTGTTACAAAGCTATAATCAATTAAAGCCGCACCTTTTATTAATATACTATCAACCGGAATCAACTCCTGATTCCTAATGAGAAGTCGGTCCCCTTTATTAATTTTATATACTTCTGTAGGGATTTCTATGGAATCCCCATCCTTCTTAACAAGTTTGGTAACGGCAATCGGGAAATAAGATTTATAATCTCTTTCAAAAGAAAGATATGCATAGGTTTTTTGTTGAAAAAACTTCCCTAGAAGCAAGAAAAACACCAACCCCGTTAGACTGTCAAAAAAACCAGAACCCATATGGAAGCTAATATCTATTGTACTTCGAATAAATAACGTAGCAATTCCAATTGCGATAGGAACATCAATATTTAATATTTTAGAACGTAAGCCTGCATAAGCTGACTTAAAGTAGTCTTGTGCGGCGTACAATACAACAGGTAATGAAAAGACAAACATGAGCCAGCGAAATACTCCTTTGAACTGATTGAGCCAAAACTCGGATTCCTCAAAATATTCAGGGAACGAAAGAAACATTACGTTTCCAAAGGCAAATCCTGCAACGCCAAGTTTATAAATTAATGTCTTGTTCTGTTTTCTTTCTTCTGAAGCATTATCTTCTAAAGAAATATGCGGTTGGTATCCAATTTTAGACAATAGAACCACCAATTCTCGCAAACTTATTTTCCCAGAATGAAAGCTAATTTGGACTCTTTTTTTAGGGAAATTAACTTGAGAACTCACTACCGCAGGAGCAAGTTTTTGCAAATTCTCTAGTACCCAAATACATGAGCTACAATGAATAGAAGGGATTACAAAAGAGACAACTTGAGTATTTCCTTCATTAAAATCCAGAAGTTTATTAGCAATGTCCAGATCGTCTAAGAAATCGTACGTGGCAACTGTCTCTTGGGGAGAAATCCCTGGAGCCGATTCTAATTGATAGTAATACGTTAAATCATTGTCATTGAGAATCTCAAAAACAGTTTTACAACCAAAGCAACAAAAATTCTTATCGTATTGTTGTAGTGGCGTATCTAGACAATCGTCTCCGCAGTGAAAGCATGGTGTCATACCTAAATCTATTTGCTCATTATACCTGAGTCAAAGTTTTATAAATACCCTTTTCTAAAAAATGATATCAGTCATATTTAAACTTAAAATTGACTACTCTATTTCCTAGTGTTCATCTTTAAAGGAAGATATAAGGGACAAAAACTAACCAAACTTGTGAGTACAAATACTATTGAAAGTGTAATCAATAGATACGCAAAGGGACCTGATATTTTATCAAAATAGAAAAGAATACCAATGGCAATAGCCACTAATATTCTTAATCCCCGATCTAAGCTACCCATATTTTTTTTCATTATCTTGATGTTATTATTGAACGCTGTAAAAATGGAAAACATTAGCTAACTCCAAAATGACAATAGTCATTGTTATACGTTTAATACTATCCTACTTTTCAAAAAAATTAAGGAGCATGAAAAATATTCTATTACCCACCGATTTTTCCGATAATTCTAGAAATGCTATCGAATACGCTATGCTTTTTTTTAAGAATTGGGAGTGCAACTTCTATATATTAAACGTACAGAAGCAATCTGAGTTTATCCTAGACGATTTAATGACAGCTCCTTCCACAGCATCGGTGCACAGCGCAATAGCGAAGGACAATAAAAAGGAACTCCAGGAATTTGCGGCTACCTATAGAACCCGTTATAAAAAAGAAAAATACACCTTCACAGAATTATTCGATTTTGATAGTTTAGGCGCAGCTGTGAGACAGGCTGTTTCGCAACATCAAATAGATCTAATCATCATGGGAACTAATGGTGCGACCGGAGCAAAGGAAGTCCTGTTTGGCAGTAATACGTTGAGCATAATTAGGTCCATACATTGCCCGATACTCACTATTCCTGAAGGATACAAATTTAACACCCTTCAAAAAGCGCTGTTCTCCACTCATAATTGTGAAGACTTTTCAGAAAAAGGGATCCAAATTTTCAAAGAATTAATAAACATACATCAACCAGAATTACATATTTTGGATTTAATGGATCCGTCAAAGGACCTAAAACATTCACCAGAAGGTTTGAAGAAAATCTTTACAGGATATCAATATACGCATTACCCATTACATACTGCATTAGACCCTGTTGCCATTAATATCGCCACTCAGTTATTAAAAGTAGATATCCATGCGGTATTTATAGAGAAAAAATCGCTTCTTGAGCGAATGTTTCTAGGCTCCAATACGTCTAAGCTCTCCTATAATACTACGATTCCTTTATTATTTTTGAAGCGATAGTTTTTATGGAAGTTGGTTGGTGCTGTGTAGCCCTTCTTCCCAGCAATCCAAATTATACATTGTTGTCTCAGCAATATTATGAAGAGCTTCCTGAGTCGCAAATGCTTGATGTGGCGTTAATAATACCCTGGGGTGGTTAATAAGCCGCAATAAGGTGTCATCCAATGCATTTTTATTTGAATGTTTGTAAAAAAACACACCACTTTCCTTATCATATACATCACTGGCATATCCTTTAAGATACCCGTTATCTAAGGCATCTAAAATGGCATCGGTTTTCACTATTGCTCCCCTAGCGACATTGACGATAAGGGTATCTTTTTTCAATTTCTGAAGGAACACATCATCAATTAAGTGATGCGTTTCTGAGGTAAGTGGCAAACAAACAATTAGAATATCAACTTCGTTGCATAAGGCATCCTTGGAAATGTAATCGACATTAAGTTGCTCTTTTAAATATGGATTAATGCGTGTGTCATTGGCATAAATTACACATCCAAAACCATAGAGGATTTTAGCGACAAGTGAACCAATTTTTCCCGTACCTAAAATGCCAACTTTCTTTTTATTGAGATCAAAACCCACTAAGGAATCTAACGTAAAGTCACGTTGCTTGATCTGTTCTTGAGCTAATACAATTTTTCGATTATATGCCAACAATAGCGTAATAGCATGTTCCGCTATGGCGAATGGAGAATAATCTGGGACATTGGCAACTTTTAGCCCCAATTTTCTTGCTTTAGAGAGCTGTATATTGTCATACCCCGCAGATCGCAATGTTATATATTGCACTCCAAAATCTTTCAACATTTCGAGGACATTAGGCGAAGCATCATCTGCGGAGAAAATTGAAATCCCATCATATCCCAAAGCCTTCATTGCGGTTTCTGAGCACAATCTATCCTCGATAAAAGTAAGTTGATGCCGTCCGGTATTCCATTGTTCTAGAAAGGGTATTTCGAATTTCTTTGCACTAAAGACTAATACTTTCATAGGTCTACAATTAAGAGTTGATTTTCATCCAATTGTTTGATAAGGACACGCACATAATTACGTATACTTTTATTTCGATTTTCACTCTCTACTACATCTATATTCCCTTTCCAAAGCAGTTCACGCTCTTTATCTGGGCAAATACAGTACAGATTAGTTTCTGCATGATGAAGTTTATAGGATTCATACTCGTTGTTTCTAGAAAACACATCCTGAGCCCCATAGTAATCTTCTCGAAAAGAATCAAAAGATTGATCAAAATCTCTAATCGCCTGCATAAGGGTCACCTTATCTTCAGAGCTAATCACTTTAGAAAACAAAATGGCATCAAAACCAGCATCGAGCAATTGATTTTCAATCTCATTGAGGTCATCTTCTGTTTTTTTCTCTTCCATAAAAGAAGCTTCAAAAAAATCAACACTTCGTACAGCTATGACACCTTTTCGCTCCAATTGAGTTGTAAGTTGACTTTCAAAATGCCTACGCAACTCTGTATCTTGCGTCATCCCAATAATCAAAACTTTGTTTGCTTCAAAATTTACAGCATCTGGACTTTTCCACTCATTAACTATCTTACTTGATGAGCAGCTAGAGATGAGTACAAGCATTACAATGTAGTACCAGGTTTTCATAGAAATTTGTTTTATAGTTAATAATATTAATGGCCAGCAATCTTCTTTTGCTTCCGTTGTTTCATCATGGACTTGATTAATTCAAAAATGGCAGTTTTAGTTGTTCTAAAATCCCTGGCATATTTAGCTATGTCAATTTTCAGATAATAATGAGCCTCTCGGTAGCTTTTCTCTTTTTGTATTTCATCGATACCGTCCATTAAAATCTCGATTAGATTAGTATGAGTCTGTAACCTTTTGAGAAGTTTAGTTGCTTTATTTTCTTCCTGAGACAAATGGGTAATTAGGTTAGCAGTTTTTGGATATAATTCTTCTGAAAGTACTTGAGGCATATAGGTCTTTACTAACGCGTCTAAAAACTGTTGTTCTCTTTTAAAAAACTCCAGCTCGGATCTCCAGACCAAACAGGCATCATACAACTCCTCTGGGCTGCTCCATTGAACGAATTTATAGGTGATGTTTTTCATAGCTACTCAATTTTTTGTTCAAAAAACAGGAACCCCAACCACATGGGAGCCCCACCTTTCAATGAATTAAAAGTAATCTATATCGGATCATTACAAAATGACAATTGTCAGTTCAAAATAAAGAATTACACTTGTAAATCAACAGTTTCATACAATGTTGGAATATGGACATTCCAATGAAACTGATTTTCAATTTTTGCGCGTAGCGTATCGGTAGCTAGTGCGTCTCCATGTATCAGAAAAACTTCTTCAGGAACGTTTTTAATATCACTTAACCAGTTTATTATTTCGTTCTGATCGGCATGGGCAGAGAGGCTTTCAATCTGGTGTATTTTTGCTTTGACGGGATAGTGCTTTCCGAAAAATTTAACTTCATCCGCACCTTCAATCAATTGCCTTCCTCGTGTGCCTTCCGCTTGATATCCTACAAGGAGTATTTGTGCTGAAGGCTCGTCTATGAATTGTTGTAAATAAGTTAGCACTCGACCTCCAGTTATCATACCACTCCCAGCAATCACTATTTTTGGCTGAGGGTTATCAATCGTTTTCCAGGTATCTCGATAGGATATTATTAAGTGGGCCCTATTGATCATATTTGCCACTTCCCGGTCATTGAGTTTGTGCCAATTGGTGAATGTTGCAAAAAGAGACAAAACATCATTCCCCATAGGACTGTCTATGTATATTGGAATGTTCGGAATGCTATTTTTTTGATATAATTCCCATAGCAGAAATAATATTGTTTGCATTCGTTCCACGGCAAATGCCGGTATAATTAGAATACCCTTTTGTGTTATAACCTCTTTTACTAGACGGATTATTTTTTCTGAAAGCAGTGTCTCTTTATGTATTCGATTTCCATAAGTGCTTTCCACAAACAAATAATCAGCCCATCTTGGTTTATCCGGGGAATAAAGGAGCAGATCGTTTTCTCTCCCTATATCACCAGAAAAAACAAAGAGTTTTTCTCCAATGGTCAATTCAATAAATGTAGCGCCTAAGATATGCCCATTATATCGAAAGGTGCTAGCTACTTGATCAGACAAAAAGATGGATTCATTTATCCCCACTGTCTCAAAAAGCAAACGAGTATTTTCGGCTTCTTCCATGGTATAAAAAGGAAGCGCGGGTGTATGTTCACTGTATCCTTCATCATTAGCTTTCTTCGCTTCCTCCTCATTAATTTTAGCGCTATCTTTCAGTATAATCTCAGTAATTGCTAGCGTAGGCGCCGTTCCTAAAATTTTTCCCGTAAACCCCTGTCGTACCAATCGTGGTAAATACCCAACATGATCTAAATGTCCGTGTGTAAGCAACACTACATCAATATTAGAAACATCGACTGGAAGGGGCTCCCAATTGAGCTTCCTAAGTTCTTTCAACCCTTGAAACATCCCACAATCCACCAGTACATTTAACCCTTCAGTTTCTATTAAAAACTTAGATCCAGTAACCGTTTCAACGCCTCCTAAAAAATGTACCCTGGCTGTTTTCATAATACTTATACAACATTACATAATTGCCTAATTTCATCTAAAATTCTGACTTTCCTGTTTTTAGAAATATGTAACTGATCTAAATAAAAATCATCATTCACTAAGTCTCTACAAAGTACAATATCTCGACTTAGTAAAAACTGTTTTTCTCTCTTAGATAAAAGTGTAGAAACAGTGATAGGATATAAGCCTAATCGATCAATTCGGTCTTTTAAACAATAGTCTTTTGGATAGTCCCAACTGACCATTCTGAGTTGTGCGCAATTACCATATTGCAGTGCATCTTTAGTAAATCGAGTATTAGTAACCACCCAGCCTTGATTAGGTTTTCCTTCCTTTTCAACTTGAGAATAATTTGCTAGCACATCACGATATCTAGAATGTATGTACAACGGAATCTTTACATCGCATTTGCGACCATGATCCCCATGAAATTTACATTCTGCAACAATGAATTGATCCTTTTTTCTAGCTACTACATCGACTTCGTGAGAGACGCATTTACCTTGAAAATATACTCCTACTTTAACGCTGTAGCCTGAATATTTTAATATTGCAGCTACAAATTGTTCAAAAGGAAACCCCGTGGGTCCTAGTTCGTATATGGCTTTCTTGAGCTTGTACTTACTTGCAAAAATCGATTTCTTTTTCTTTAGCAAAGAATAGGCTCGTTGATAAATTTCAGCTGTTGTTATCCCGGAGTATAGCTCATCTACTACTTTATCTATAATGACCCTAACGGAAGTCTCGTCTGCTCCACTTCTTTTCAGTGAATTACGTAATTTCTCAGTTGAAAAATTGACTTTCTCTCCCGACGCCTTTATGATTTCAACCTCTTTCATGACTATTGACTCTTATGACGTTAATGAGAATAAAAATCCCTGACCCAAGCCTTCATTTGGTTCACAGTCATACTATCTGCTTTTGAGAGACTTTCCACCTTTCCTTCGATTTCTGGGAATTCTTGAAAAAGTAGTTTTTGCAATTTTTGACCGGTTTCAGCTGGTCCAAAAATCAGAATACTATCTTCGCCCATAAGCTCTTGTATAACTATTTTAAAGTAATCCTTTAGTTGCTTTTTTTCCCGCTCTAGATACTTACTATCTTGTACAACATCCTGTGGTCCTCCTTTAAATCTTGTTCCAGAACCACCACCAACATGATAATCCTCAACATTAGATTCTATTCTAACAACCTGTTGATCCTTTTCGGTTATGCCTGAAATGATATAGGCAAATCTTTTATCTATCCAAATTCCAATTTGTTTCATAACGAGTATTTTTAATTTCTAAAATCATGCATGGCCAAAACAGGCACTTCCGAATTTACCCCCAGTGATTTCACCATAGGTTGAGAAAAAATAGTAGAGAAAAAGGTGTGCTTTTTGTTAATAAAAGCGATCATATCGCTATCTCTACTTTGAACGAAAAACTGAACAGCAACATCAATACTAGCATTATCTAACGTATGAAAGCTGAATGTCACTCCATCCAAATATTCTGCTAACATTGCTTTATAGTTTTTTTGTTCTGCATCCAATTCTAATTCTTTCTGAACATGTAAAACTCTAATAGGTGCATTAGTAATTTTGGCTATCTCAATAAGATGTTCTAATTCACGACGCTTAAAATGAGTTCTAAAACTTGTAGGAAACACAATTTCGTTAGGCTCTTTAAAAATTACATTGGGAGGAACTGATAAGACTGGACAACTTCTTATTTTTTCCATAGCAATTACAGTATTACTGCCAAAAGCTACGTTTCGGTTATCCGTTTTACCCTTCGTACCCATTACCACAAGATCAATGTCCTTTTTCTCGATAACATCTTTCATAGCGGCGATAAGGTCTTCTCCTTTAGATAGGTAAAAATATTGATGGGCAAGGGCCTCATCTCTAAAAGAAATTCGTTGAGAAATTCTTTTTAGACCTAGTTCCGATTCCTCCTGAATCATTTCTAAATGTGTTTTATCTACCGAAGGATTTGTTATTTCATTCAAGGTGAATGAGATCCTATCATAGGCATTCAGAATAAAGAAATCACAAGTTTCATTTTTAAAAAGCTCCAATGCATAACTAATAGCGCCCCATGCGTTTCTTGAGAAATCTGTAGGGATAAGTATCTTCTTTTTCATCGTCATTGTTGTTTGAATTAGACTAACTCAAAGTAGGCAGACGATGCTATCTAAACAATGATAATTATCAAGTTCTTGCAGGAATCATTAAATAAGGAATTTGTGCCTGACGCCCAATTTTTTTTATGACACTTTCTCTAAAGAGGCTTTTCAAAAAACCATGCTTATAAAAAATCATAATCAAGAAATCCACGTTTTCCGAAGCTATAAATTCTAATATGGTTTCCGTTTTGGTTTCTTTTTTCTGAAGACGTAAGATATCTGCTGAAGCTTCCAATAATAGGTTTTTCAAATTATGCCTGTTTTCATGCTGTGACGCACTGAGTTCTTCCTGGTCTCTCTGGACATTTAAAATATGTAAATGGGATTTGGTCATTGTCATCAAAGATTTTATAACCTCCCATTCAGAAGGAGCTACCTCATTCTGAAACCCAGTTGCAAAAGCCATTTTTTGTACGGGTTGAAAATTTATGCGCTCTGGAATAATTAAAAGCGGACAACCTTTTATTTTTTTGATGACTTTCACAGCATTACTTCCTAATAATACTTCTGTTGCTGCGGTAACCCCCTTGGTTCCTAAAACGACAAAATTCGCTGTCATTTTTTTTATTAAATAATTCACCTCCTTAGGTAAGGGTCTTGATGAAGCGATTATTTCATAGCTATGACCATAAGGTTCCGAATCCCGTTCAATGGAACGTTTACATTCCATTAATTTTGATTCTGCACTTTCAAAGAGTTGATCGTATACCTGCTCGGACTTTCCAATATCTACTCTGCTTGTTAACAGGGACATCTCACCTTCAAAAGAATGTATCAAATAGAATTTGCACGGTGACGACTTAAATAATTGGGTCGTATATAACAACGCATTGTATGCGTTGTCTGAAAAATCGGTTAATAAGAGGATGTTTTTCATGACGCACGATTAAGATTTCATTCGCTCTACAGAAGGAATCACCATAAAGGGAACTTGTATATGATATGCTAACTGATTGATGACGGGCTTAAACAATAGGTTCTCAAAAAAGGTATGCTTATTATGAATCATTATCAAGAAATTAATCTTGTGTTTCACCTGAAATTCTTCTACCGCCTCAACGACGTCTACGCCTGATGTCGAGTGAAAAACATGAGCGGAATGATTAAAATAATCATCTAAGAAAGTTTTATTTTCCTCTTGTTCATTGGTCAAGGATACTCCGTGATAGGCATTGAGTATATTCACTCTTGCAATATGTTGTTCCGAAAAATCTTTAAGCAATGATAGACATGCATTTTTTTGATCAAACTTAAAATCGGTTGCAAACAAAATCTCTTTTGGTGTTTCATAATCAAAACTTGAAGGAACTGCAATTACGGGACACTGCACCTTTTTTATGGTATGCATTGTTTGTGTACCCATTAAAATTTCCTGCGCGCCTGTGGCTCCTTTAGTTCCCATCACTACAAGGTCAACATTATGACTTTGTGCTAGGGCATTAATTTCTGTATGCAAAAGATTGAAGGCGGAAATTTTAACAAAGATATGCTTGGGGTTTTGAAATTCACTCTTGATTTGTTCTTCCACCTCATCCAGTCCTTTTTTAGATGCTTTTTTAACAATATTCTCAAGCTCCAAAGTGGTATAACTACTCATTAAGTTCACCCCTATATAAAAAGAAGCAGGCGTATAGGTGTTCAGCAAATAGAACGTACAAGATTCTTGTTCCATCAATGTAATGGCATACCGAATGGCATTATAAGCATTCTTGGAGAAGTCGGTTGGTAGGATTACGCGTTTCATAGGCTTTGTTTTTTAACGTGATAAGTTTTGTAGTACTAAAAATGGAATTTCAATCTTCAACCCAAGACGTTCAATGGTTGAAGAATACAAAAGACTCTCCATATATGAATGTCTGTTATTTACCATAACTAGGAGATCGCTTTTTTCGGTCTGCACAAAATAATTGACCGCTTTCTCAATGTCATAATTGTCGGTATTTATAAAAGTATCCTGTCCACTAGGAATGGATTCTTCTAAAAATTGTCTATTATCTTGTTGTCTGTGCGAGAGTTTCTCTGATTTCGAAATGTGCAAAAACTGAATGGTTGATTTAAAGTTCCGCACTAGTGTATTTACTAATTTAAGTTCACGGCGTTTATATGGAATTTGATAATCCGTAGGAAACACAATTCGTTCTGGCCCATCACCTCTATAAGTACTAGGTATAGCAAGTACAGGACATTTTACATATTTAATGACTTGTAATGTCTGACTCCCAAAAGTAATGTCTCGGGCATCTGTTTTCCCTTTGGTTCCCATAACAACAACATCAACATTCAATTCATTACTCTGCTCATTAACCGCATCTACCAAAGAAGCAAAAACGGCTTTATATTCATAATTGTGTCTAGGGTTAGGCGAAATTCTCAACATCTCTGCAACGACCTTCTGCAGAGCTCTTTCTGTTGCCTCCCTACTTTTATCTTTATATTCTTCAAAGAAATCTCTAGTTAATTCTAAAGTGTTCTCATACACATCATCTGCAAAAGCATTAACTACAAGGAACTCGCATTTTTCATATTTAAAAAGTTCCATAGCATATCGAATCGCATTAAATGCATTTTCTGAAAAGTCTGTGGGTACTAAAATGTTTAACATAAGATCAGCTTTTAAGTTGATACATCAAAGCTACTGGACCTTAAGGCAAAAAAAAATGATTTTGGTCAGCCTACATTATTCATGCAAGACCAGAAAGGGAATTTTTATATGATAACTAATTTTAGCAACTCTAGGTTCAAAAAAGATACGCTGAAGTACATTGAGATTTTTAGCGACCATGGCAATCATGTCTATTTTATACTCCTCTATAAAATGTTGCAGGGATTCCTCAAAATCCGTAGACATATCAAAATGGAAACTATGTATTGCGTTCTCTAAGAAATCGTCCAAATAGTTCTTATTTTTTACCTGAGTGGGTGTAAGTGAAGGTTCTTTTCGAGATAAATTCAACACACGAACTTTGGATGCATTCATGGCGGTAATTTCGGCCAAAGTGAGCAGCACCTTACTTTTAAAATAGGCGTTAAAATCTGTTGGAAACACAATTTCTTTAGGAGGGGAATATGCAGCCTTCTCCGGAATAATGAGTAAGGGGCACTTAATTCTCGTTAGCACTTCTCTTGTCCGAGATCCTATTACAGCTTCCTTTAAACCAGAGGCACCTTTCGTTCCCATGACGATAAAATCAATCTCTTTCATCTTTATGGTATTCTTTACGGTATCTACAAAGAGCCCAAACTCGTGTAATGCTTGAAACTGATGCTGAGAACGAGGAAATATTTCATTGATTTTTTGTTCCAAAAGATCCAACTCTTCATGAACCCCTTTGACTTCATTACGTCCAAATACAATGGAATTAGTCGCTAAATTCTTGTCATTATAATTGGGCATTAAACTCACATGCAACAAATAAAATTGCGTGGGCTCATGTGCAAAAAACTGAATAGCATATGCAATAGCATTCCATGCATTCTCTGAAAAATCTGTTGGAATAAGAACCTTAGTCATCTCAATACTTTAAAAGACAAAAGTATCTTGACAGGAGATTTGAAACTATGACAAAAATCAGGTTTACTCTACATGTTGTAATTCAGACAGTTTCAAAATTCGAATATTCCTCCCTTCGATCTCTATAAAACCCTGTTTCTTAAAGCCTGAAAGTGTTCTAATTAAACTTTCGGTAGCAATTCCCGCAACACTGGCTAAGTCATAACGAGAAATTTTGATCCCCTCCTCTTCTTTTTTATTTAAAACTTCGGCAAACTGAAGTATAGTTTGCGCTGTTTTTTTTCTCACCGAGCTATAGGCCATTTGCAATAATTGATCCTTTATATCGCTTAAGTTATCGGAGAGTAAATTGACAAAATCTAAGGACACTTTATTGCTTTTTTCTAAAATTG
>JAHZIZ010000020.1 GCA_022601215.1 Bacteroidota bacterium | reverse complement strand
TTTGCTATTGGAGTATCGTATATACTTTTTAGTCTCTCGAAGGATTTTTCTAATACTTTTTTTTACGTAATAGAAACTACTGGTATTGATGTTTGAGAAACCTTCGGTAATTAAATCCTTTACTTCAGCAACATAACTTTCTTCATGATCGGCTTCAAAAAGTAAATAGGTGAGGAGTTCTTTGTTTTCTTTTTTAAAACGAGATAAACGTAAGCATAAGGCCACTAGTTCTTCATGAGAACGGAATTTTAACTCTTTTTTTAATTGTGTAACAGTTGCGGGTTTCATACGGTCATTTTTTCCACCAAAGGGATTGAGGTGGCGTTTCTCCAAGAATGATAGATTCTCCAATAATGGGTGTGGTAAGCGGTACTTTTAGTTGGTTCGCTTCGCTGCTCACTCGTTCTATAGGATCTTCCCAAGAATGTAAGCTTAATTTGAAGCTTCCCCAATGAATGGGTAATAATAGGGATCCTTTTACGTCTTTCGTGGCTTGTACAGTTTCTTCTGGCATCATATGAATAAGAGGCCATTGTTCATCATATTGACCACATTCCATAATTGCCAGATCGAAAGGGCCATATTTTTCGCCAATGCGTTTAAAGTGATCGTCATACCCCGAGTCTCCGCTAAAATAGATGTTGTCTTTTACTCCTTTAATGATCCAGGAACACCACTGTGTTTTAAATCGATCTGTGAAGCCGCGACCACTAAAATGCCGAGCTGGGGCTGAGGTAAGTTGAATGTCTCCAACTTTCGCATGCTCCCACCAATCCATTTCTGTAATATTTTCAGAAGAAACTCCCCATGACTCTAAATGCCCTCCTACTCCAAGTGGCGTATAAAAATGACCGACTTTATCTTTCATAGCTATGATGCTTTCATAGTCGAGATGATCGTAATGATCGTGCGATATTAAAACGGCATCCAAAAAAGGAAGTTCTTCTAAGGTTAAGGGAAGTGTATCATTGAAACGTTTGCTTCCCAACATTGGATGAGGGGCAGGTACAGCACCTAACATGGGATCGATAAAAATCTTCTTGCCTTGCATTTCTAGCAGTATGGCGGAATGCCCAAACCAGGTAATTTTCGTGATGCTGTCTGTGGAAACAGTTATATTCTCCGATGTAATTTTTTTCACAGGGAGCGACCAAGATGGAGCTTTGTCTCCTGTAGTAAACCACTCTCGTAACGTGCGACCCCATTCCATTTTTCCCGAGACATCAGTTTCTTTTTCGTTTCGAAACTTCCCGTCTTCGAAGTTTTTAGATGCTTCAAAATCAATAAGCTTTTCACTTCCAGGTACTGCGCCAAATTGAGGTGACGTTGTAATAAAAATAATAGTTATTAATACTACAAACCCAATAAGCGAAGCGATAATCCCAATAATCATTTTAAAGAGTTTGAATCCTATTTTCATGCCCAATAATTACCCTATAATCTAGGCCTAAAAATAGGTCAATTCTAGCCATTTTTTGGTTATTCTCTCGGTTTTCTTACTATCAAAGACGAATCCCCATTTCTCGAAGCTGTATGGCTAGAGTAGGGGCATTGCTAAAATGTATACCTTTGAGTCCAACAGCCTCGCAACCTTCAATATTTTTTTGACTGTCGTCGATAAAGACGGCCCGTGTTCTATCGATTTTGTATCGAGAGAGCATCAACTCATAAATTTCAGAATTGGGTTTTCTCATTTTTTCGTCACCACTTACTAAAATGCCTTCAAACCATTGTAGCCAGGGAAATTTAGCAATGGCTTTTGGCCAAGTTTCTCCACTCCAATTAGTCAAGGCATAGACCCTATAGTTTGGATCGTTCTTTAAGGTTTTTAAAATGGTCAAGGTGTCTTCATGAGCATATCCAAGCATTTCCTCCCAACGTCTATAATACATCGCTATAAGGTTTTCATATTCGGGAAAAAGAGCAATTCTATCGGCAGTAGCCTGGGCCAACGAATATCCAGCATCCTGATTAACGTTCCAATCCCAAGCACAGATGTATTCAAGGAACCAATCCATTTTTTGACGGTCACCTCTAAATTCCTTGAGGTACACGTATTCTGGACTCCAATCAATGAGTACTCCTCCTAAATCGAAAATGATAGTATTTATTTGTGTTGACATACTGTTGTATATAAAGTAAAGATACGACTATGTCAATTAGGTATCTTGATTTTTTTTAGGTTATACCATCCCCAACACATCATTATTGCTTCGAGGACTAATCCTATGGAATAAGGTGTGGAAATACCATCTACGAGAGTGCTGATTACCCTTCCAAAAGCCAATCCACCCATAAATATAATGTTAGTGATAGTAGCATTCCTCCAGTGTTTAGGATTTCTAATTCCAATAATCCAATAGACCGCAAAACCAAGGTATAGTCCCATGATGGCTCTAAAAATATTTTTTAACTCAAGATTGTCAACTTCAAAGCCGAAGACCCATGGCATAAATTTACTGGGATTTCCACCGTATACAAAAGAAGCTCCGATGACTACCATGGCTGAGAGGGTTAACTGAAGGTTTTTTCTCCTATTCAACATTTGAGTTATAAATCTAAATGGGGAAGTGCGTCGAATTCCGCTTTTTTTGAAGTCATCCATTTTATCATAGCTTTCGAATCTGGAGAAGACATTCGTGTTCTCATTTTATGCATTGCGTCTAAATGTGCCTGATCTTTTTTTTGAAACATTTCCATACCATGTTGTTTGCTCATTTCTGAAATTTCTTCAAAACTGTTAGCTTTGAATTCCACATCACATGCGCCACCTAATTGTTTACAAGTCATTGATTTCATACCTATGTTTTTTAGTAAATGTTACTGTTCTTAAGTTCCTGATAT
>JAHZIZ010000155.1 GCA_022601215.1 Bacteroidota bacterium | reverse complement strand
TTTATACATTTATAACTTACTAAAAACCAAAGCAAAAAATTATGTCTGAAGAAAATAACAACCTAGGAGACGACTTAAAAGACAAGGCAAAAGATCTTGCAGGTGATGCAAAAGAAACTGCCAAAGAATTCTCTGAAGATGCCAAAGATACTGCCAATGAGTTTAAAGAAAGTTGGAACCAAGCAACTAATAATGGAGAAAACAAGAAATTACTAGCAGGTTTGTTAGGAATCTTTGTAGGATGGTTAGGAATTCACAAATTTATCCTAGGATACCAAAAAGAAGGTATTATCATGTTAATATGTGGTGTTGTAGGGTGGTTCTTATGTGGAATTCCAACGATGATTGTCTCTGTAATTGGAATTATTGAAGGAATTATGTATCTCACTAAGAGTGACGAAGAGTTTTATAATACGTACCAAGCAGGAAGAAAACCTTGGTTCTAAAAAAGTTAAAGTCTTTGAAAATTTCTTCAAAGACTTTTTTTATAGGATATATTATTGTAATATTGCGATATATAAATTAAATACTATGGGAGTTTCAAAACGCTTTTTACATTCGGTCCAGGTAAATCAATTAGCAGATCTTGCTAAGGTACTATCACATCCTGCACGAATTTCTATCCTCAACTACATTGGAGATTGTGAAGGTTGCTCATGCATGCAGATTTCAGAAAAAATTAGATTATCGCAACCTACGACTTCGCAACATCTTCAGGTAATCAAAAAATCAGGCTTACTAAAAAGCAAATATGAAGGTAAAAGTCAGTTGTATACCATCCACAAGGAAAAGCTTTCCACTTTGAAAGGTCTATTTCATGACTTCTTTGAAACCACCGAACAAAAATGTTGTTAATCTAACGTATAGAAACTATGAGAACTAAAGAATTTTTAGAAGTACTACAATCACATCCTAACAAATCCCTATTATTTCAATATGCAGAGGGTCAATTGGTGGGAGCAAACTATCATATCACAGAAGTTAAACATGTTAAAATCGATGCTGTGGACTGCGGAGCAGGTATCGACGCTTGGAATGAAACCATTATCCAATTATGGGAGAGCCCAGATGAGATCGGAAAAACAACGTACATGTCTACCGATAAGGCTATGGGAATTCTTAATAAAGTCGGTCAAATGAAAGCCTATGATCTAGATGCAGAAGTTAAAATTGAATATAGTAATGCATTATTTCACACAGCACAACTATTTGTTAACGATTTTGAAATACATGGAGACAACTTACTCATTACCTTAGCCGTGCAAAAAACAGATTGTAAAGCCAAAGAAACGTGTGGCGTTCCCGAACCTGCAATGGTTTCAGAAGAAGGAAATTGTGCCCCTGGAAGTGGTTGTTGTTAAAAAATGAATATTGTTCCACTCGTAAAAGAGCATTATCCAAAAGTAGCTCAAATCTATGCAGAAGGATTGCATAGTGGTATGGCTTCTTTCGAAGTCCATATACCAGATTGGGAAACTTGGAACACAAAATTTTTTGAGCAATGTAGATACGTTGTTTTTAAAGAAAACGAACTTGTTGCCTGGTGTGCGTTAAGCGTAGTTTCTAAAAGAGCTGTTTATCATGGCGTTGCCGAAAACACGATTTACGTTTCTCAAAAGGCTCGAGGATTAGGGATAGGGAAACAATTGCTTACGCATCTTATTACCAAAAGTGAGGAAGCTGGTTTTTGGACCTTGCAAGCGGGAATTTTCACGCAAAACAAACCAAGTATTGAGCTTCATAAACATTGCGGTTTTAGGATCGTAGGAACTAGAGAAAAAATTGCACAGAGAGACGGTATCTGGCACGATAATGTCTTGATGGAACGAAGAAGTAAACTTGTATCGTATATGAAAAACATATTAGTCCTATGTACAGGAAATAGTTGTAGGAGTCAGATGGCGCATGGCTATCTTAAGCAAATGGCAGGTAATAAAGCCGCCATCTATTCTGCCGGAATAGAAACCCATGGAATTAACCCCGGTGCCGCTGCCACAATGAAAAAAGATGGCATAGACATTATGGAACATACCTCTAATCACGTTGATGAATATGAAGGAATAGATTGGGACTATATTATCACCGTATGTGACCACGCCTACGAAAACTGTCCCTTCATTCCTGCTCCCAACGCTATAAGGCTACATCATAATTTCTACGACCCATCTAAGTTTGAGGGCTCTCAAGAAGATACGGAAGCAGCTTTTGCTAAAGCAAGAGATGAGATTAAAGAATATTGCCATAACTTTATAACTACGCACTTCTAAAACCAAGTGTCACGCAGGTGATTTTTTTAAAGTCGAAGATTATTCTTACAGCTAAATACGTACCTATACTTATCTTATAAGTTATTAATTTTTATATTTTTATCCCTCTAACCACTGACTAAAAATAGGTTTTCAAGATCTAGTTTTGGAATTATTTTCTGAATATACAATAGCAGTGTAAAGAATTTAATGTATGAATCTTAAAAGAAGTCTTTGGATTGCACTAACGTCCGGATTCATCTTTGTGTCAATTTGGGAGTTTTATGTTCGATCGGAGGGGTACGCTTCCGAATTAGATGACAACAAGGCACTTTGGGCCATACAAAGAGCCAAGGTTGACCATCTTACAGATGATGAAGTGGTTTTATTAGGTTCGTCTAGAGTGCACTATGACATACAACTAAATGAATGGGAGGAAGCAACTGGTATTCGTCCTATAATGTTGGCATCCGATGGCACCACACCAACTCCTATCTTTAAAGAAATAGTCGATCATACAGATTTCTCTGGGACTGTTCTCATTGGAGTTGCCCCAGTACTATTCTTTAGTGAGCCGGGCAAGGGTTTTATGTGGGATCGTCCCTCCAAACGACTCAAACATTATTATGATCGAACCTATGCACAGCGAGCCAATCACCTACTATCCATACCATTAGAGCGATCATTTTCATTCTTAAATGCCTCGGAAGAAGAATGGTCGGATGATATCGATTTAAAAACCTTAATCAATGGCATATCCATTGGTGATAGAGTTCCATCAGGTAGACTTCCTTTTAATAATTTTGGATTTGTTGATGCAGATCGAAACGTAACCATGTTTGAAAAAACTCGATCGGATACCGCATTTGCAAATGGTATAATTAAGGTGTGGGGATCTGGCTGGGACAAACGACCTGCTCCTGTGCTAGATGCAGTAATATCATACTATAAACCCCTTATAGCAAAATTTAAAGAAAGAGGTGGTGAAATTATATTCCTTCGGTGTCCTTCGAGTGGAGGAAACCGTGAAAGAGAACGAGCAAAAATACCCCGAAGTGAATTTTGGAATCCGTTTATCGAACAAATAGAGTCCCCTGGATATCATTTCGAAGATTATGAGTCTTTATCGCATTTTACGTGTCCTGAAGAATCTCACCTTTATACTCCGGATGCCCGTCTTTTCACCAAGGAAGTTGTTCAAATTTTACTCAATGACAACGTAATAAAAACTCGAAAAGCCAATTAATTATGTTGTTTAACTCCCTCAGTTTTGTGGCTTTCTTTATCATAGTGTTAGGCCTATATTATTCTAATTTTTTGCAATGGAAGGGTAAAAAAAGAATGCTACTCTTGTCAAGTTATATTTTCTATGGCATGTGGAACCCGCCTTTGGTTGTTCTATTATGGATATCAACCATTGTAGATTGGACAGCCGGAAATAAGCTTTCTGTCCTCAAAAACCCAGTTTCACGGAAAATGTGGTTACTAATAAGTATGGTTGTCAATTTGGGCTTTTTAGCCTTTTTCAAGTATGGAAATTTTCTACTTGAAAATTTCACCACATTGGTCAATGCCTTTGGATGGGAATTCCAAGCAAAGCCCATGGACTTAATCTTACCCATGGGAATTTCATTTTATACTTTTCAAACCATGTCATATACCATTGATATGTATAAAGGAAAACAGGAAAAGGCGAAAACATTTTTAGACTTTGCTCTTTATGTAACATTCTTTCCCCAATTAGTGGCTGGTCCCATTGTTCGTGCTAAAGATCTTATATCTCAATTCTACGAACCTAAAAAGGCTACATTGAACCAATTTATATGGGGTCTGTTTTTACTGACAATTGGTGTTTTTCAAAAAGTAGTTTTGGCAGATGCCCTTTTATCAAGCACTTCAGATAAAGTTTTTGATAGCACCAAAATTTTACACGGGTTAGATGCCTGGATAGGGACTCTTGCCTTTTCTGGACAAATCTTTTTTGACTTTGCAGGTTATTCAACCTGTGCGATCGGCATTGCGTTAATGCTTGGAATTATACTTCCAGATAATTTCAAGTATCCATATGCAGCCATTGGCTTTTCAGATCTTTGGCGACGATGGCATATCTCACTATCAAGTTGGTTACGGGACTACTTATATATACCCTTAGGAGGTAACAGACATGGTATAACACGTATGTATGTTGCCTTAACACTCACTATGTTATTAGGAGGATTGTGGCATGGAGCAGCATGGACCTTTGTTATTTGGGGCATTCTTCATGGAATATACCTTGTGTTAGAGCGACTATTAAAAAAACTCGTTCCTATTAAAATCAACAATTGGAATGGTATCATATTCGCTTTACTAACGTACTCAATGGTAAATATAACATGGGTGTTTTTTAGAGCTAATGGATTGGATTCCGCTAAAAAAATGATCACATCAATGTTTTACCTTAACCCTAATGGTGAGAAACTATTAGGGTTTGCCGAAATAGGGAAGGTTAGTATTATAATATCATTATTGTTTTTATGCCATTGGGCAATGCGAAATACATCGATGCGGGCGATAAGCAAAAAAATGCCTGCATGGGTATTTGGAATTATTTGGGCAGGTCTTTTTTTCCTAATTTGCCTAGCCCAAGGAAGTGGAGAACAATTTATATACTTTCAATTCTAAGGAACAGCAAATGCCAAAAAGAAAAAAGTTGTATTTTTAAAAGACTAAAATAAAAATTATGACACTTGTCACAACCATTTTAATAGGGATCATTGCCTGTATTCATCTGTACATCATGTATTTCGAAATGTTTGCGTGGACCACTCGCGGTCGAAAAGTGTTTAGAAATTTCCCAAAGGATTTGTTTGAACCCACCAAAGCTATGGCTGCAAACCAAGGACTATATAATGGTTTCTTAGCAGCTGGACTTATTTGGACCTTCTTTATCGAAAACCTAGCATGGAAATTTAATGTTTCTCTCTTCTTTTTATGTTGTGTAGCCGTTGCAGGAATTTACGGAACACTAACGGCGAGTAAGAAAATTTTTGGAGTACAAGCGCTTCCAGCATTAATTGCAATAGGACTGTTACTTCTTAACAATTATCTTTAATGATAAATTGTATTGTCAATTACATCTAAGTACTACTACGTAGCATTTAATGCCTTGTTTTTCATACATTTACCATACAACTAACTAATATAGTAAAATCTGATCTCCTTAGGGTTTTAACACCTACTATGAAAAGAAATCTATTACTTCCCCTGTTACTCCTATTATCATTGATAGTGGGTGCACAATCTACAATTGACATTTCAGGAAATCTCACCGATGTTGCTAACCAAGGTATTCCTTTTGCGAATGTCATACTAATGAAGGCTACAGATTCTACCTTGGTAAAAGGTGTCCTTACTGACGATAATGAAGCCTATATCATGCAAGATATACCTTTTGACCGCTATTATGTGAAAGCATCATTTATGGGTTATCAAACAGCTACCTCAGTGAAATTCTCACTAACAGACCATTATACAGTCCCTCAATTACTATCTACAGAAAGAGGATCTGAAGAACGTCGCAGAGTAAATTGAATAAGTCCAAATCAATGAATCTTATAAAATCTAATAGAATAGAATCCATAGACATCCTTAGAGGGGTGGTTATGGTTATAATGGCCTTAGATCATGTGAGAGATTATTTTCATGCAGAAGCATTTGTAAGTGACCCCTCTAATTTAGAGACCACAACACCTATCCTCTTTTTTACAAGGTTCATAACCCATTATTGTGCCCCAATATTTATCTTTTTAGCTGGAACCTCTGCCTATATGTACGGAAGAACTCGCACCAAACAGGAACTTTTCACTTTTCTTTTTACCCGAGGTTTATGGTTGTTGTTTGTAGAAATAGTGATTATGGGCTTTTTATGGTGGTTTGATCCTGCCTATAGTTTTATCAACTTACAGGTAATATGGGCCATTGGGCTATGTATGATTCTGCTTTCGATCCTTATTTACCTACCCAAGCGTCTGCTATTATTTATTGGGCTACTTCTTGTCTTTGGACATAATTTGTTAGATGAATTTACCATGCAAGGCAACAGCCTTGGTGCCATTGTCTGGTATATCTTACATCAACCTAATTTTATTACGCTAGGTGAAACTCGCGTTGTTAGTTTTCTATACCCCATCCTTCCATGGGTTGGTGTTATTTCATTAGGGTATTGTTTTGGCACGTACTACGGAAGAGATTATGATCCAAGTGTTAGGAGAAAATGGTTGTTACGATTGGGTATTGGAGCCATTATTTTATTTGTTGTAGTGAGAGGTATCAATATTTACGGAAACGTAGCCCCCTGGGCCGTTCAAAAGGATGAGGTGTATACCTTTCTATCTTTTATGAGTATCACCAAATATCCACCATCATTAGCCTTTCTATTAATTACATTGGGGCCTGCTTTTCTATTCTTATATGGCATTGAAAAGATTAAAAACAAAACAACTGATTTCTTTCTGGTTTTTGGCAGGGTTCCTTTCTTCTATTATGTGCTGCATGTATTTATAATACATATCCTCGCCATGATAATATTGGAGCTAACTGGAGGAAATTGGCGCCGACTTATCATTACAAAAGATGTACTGTGGAATGGAGATTTAGCTGGGTATGGATATCGTCTTTGGGTAGTCTATGTCATTTGGATAGGCGTTGTCCTTTTGCTATATCCTTTTTGTAAGAAGTTTATGGAGTATAAAATTAAAAACAAAACTAAATGGTGGCTTAGCTATTTGTAACAATGAGAACCGAAAACATACTTATTTCCTACCAAAACAATTATATTGTTTAAAACGACCACTTAACTCATGAAAATTTTTCGTCGAATTAGAAAAGAGCTACTCTCCAAAAACAAGTTTTCGAAGTACTTAATTTACGCTATTGGGGAAATTATTCTCGTTGTCATTGGTATTCTTATTGCACTACAAGTCAATACCTGGAGCGGCGAGAAAAAAAATCGAACAAGAGAGAAAAATATTTTAAACCAAATTCACAATGAATTTATAAGTAATAAAACTCAATTGGATAGCATCAAAACAAGTAAGGAGATTTCAGTGGCTGGTTGCGACGCAATAATAGGTTTAATGCCCTTCAAACAGGAAAGATCTACCTTGGATTCTATTAGAAAATACTATTCAATTATTGCTAACGTAAAAACCTTTAATCCATCAAACGGTAGTATTGAGTCTTTGATTAATTCTTCATCCTTTGACGTAATTCAGAATGATACACTTCGTAATTTATTAGTCACCTGGAAGGATGTTTATAATGATTACCGAGAGGAAGAACAATATGCTCGGGATTTTCAAATCTGGGAGTTTCTACCCTACTTAAGAAAAAACACTAATTTTATTGACCTCTATCACGAAGACAACATCACAAATCTGACTTCCACCGAGTTTCAAAATATTTGGCTCATGAAAAGAGCGAGTCACATGGAAATTCTTACCTCGATAAAAGAGGAGCAAATAGAGCGTTATGTGACCGAAATTATTAGGTTAACGAGGGACTCCTCAGATCAATAGCATTCTTTAGCACTGCTATAGTTTTGTCCAATTTTCGTATCTTTTTAGAACTAAAAAGAAGGAATATGAAAACGACATTGCGATTTGATCAGGCCATTCATAAATTATATACCGCTTTTCACCGTAACACGCTAAATCCTGA
>JAHZIZ010000154.1 GCA_022601215.1 Bacteroidota bacterium | reverse complement strand
GAGGTCTTGTCGTTCTCACTTTGATACGAGCAATATCATTCATTGCAAGATCTTTATTTTCCTCGTCCCTGCTATAGCTATTGATATCAATTTTATACAACACTTCCTTAATCATCGCTTTTTGCTCATTAGAGGTATGCAAAATGGTATACTTTGCCCGAGGTCTTGAGGTTTCATTATGTAACCAACAAAGCATAGCGTCAAACTCTTGCGTGGGTGTAGGTTTGTTGTTTGTTTTAACTATCATATCACCTCTACTAATATCGATATCATCTTCGAGGGTAATGGAAGCTGACATTGGCGCATAGGCTTCATCTAGCGGTCCATCGATGGTATCAATGGTCTTGATTGTAGATGTAAAACCAGACGGCATCACGGTAATATTATCTCCAGGTCTAAAAATTCCACTAGCTACTCTACCTGCATAACCTCTATAATCTACAAACTCTTTGCTTTGCGGGCGCAATACCGTTTGTACCGGAAATCTAGCATCAATCTTATTAAGATCACTACTAATATGCATATGTTCAAGCGTATGTAACAAAGGGGCGCCTTTATACCAATTCATATTTTCGGATCTGTTCACCACATTATCACCGTTTAAGGCACTTATTGGTAAGAAACGAATATCCTTAGTATACAACTTAGAAGAAAACTCCTCGAATTGAGCGATAATGTTTTCGTAAACATCCTCTTTAAAGTCAACCAAATCCATTTTATTAATACACACAATAATATGTGGGATTTGAAGTAAAGACGCAATAAAAGCATGTCGTTTTGTTTGCTCAATCACACCATGTCGCGCATCAACAAGGATTAAAGCTGCATTAGCCGTTGACGCTCCAGTTACCATATTTCGAGTATACTGTATGTGTCCAGGTGTATCCGCAATGATAAATTTACGTTTCGGTGTTGTAAAATAACGATACGCTACATCGATTGTAATCCCTTGTTCTCGCTCATCACGAAGTCCATCCGTAAACAATGCAAGGTCCACTCCTTCGTGTCCTTTACGCTTACTCGTATTTTCAACTGCCTCTAATTGATCTTCAAATATTGCTTTACTATCATATAACAAACGTCCTATTAGGGTACTTTTCCCATCATCTACACTACCTGCAGTTGTAAAACGTAATAATTGATTGTTATCTATTGCCATGTTGTTTCGTAATTATAATTAATCCTAGAAGTATCCTTGACGTTTTCTATCTTCCATTGCAGACTCGCTTCGCTTATCGTCGGTACGATTTCCTCTTTCTGTTTGTTTCATAGCAGAAACTTCAGCAACAATCTTCTCTAGGGTATCCGCATCGCTATCTAGTCCACCCGTAATCGTAATATCACCAAGAGTTCTAAACCTAATTTTTCGAGATTCTACTTGCTCTCCTTCTTCCAACTTTAAATGTTCAGAAACAGGAATCCAAGAATTACTTCTCCAAACCACATCTCTTTCATGTGCAAAATACAAGGATGGAATACTAATATTTTCTCTTAGAATATAGTTCCAAACATCCATTTCAGTCCAATTACTAATTGGAAATGCTCTAAAGTGTTCTCCTTGAAAGTGTTTTCCATTAAGGATGTTCCATAATTCGGGGCGTTGGTTTTTAGGATCCCATTGCCCAAAATCATCTCTATGCGAAAAGAAACGTTCTTTTGCTCGTGCCTTTTCCTCATCACGTCTTCCACCACCAATAGCACAATCAACTTTATTACTTTCAATAGCATCCAACAAAGTTGTAATCTGTAATGCATTTCGTGTTGCATTCTTACCTTTTTCTTCGGCTACACGTCCTTGATCGATAGATTCTTGTACCGATCCAACAATTAACTGTACACCTAAGTCCTTAATTAAGTCATCTCGAAACTGTATCGTTTCAGGAAAATTGTGTCCCGTATCAACATGCATAAGCGGAAACGGTATTTTGGAAGGATAAAAGGCCTTTTTTGCCAAATGAGTAACCAAAATAGAATCCTTTCCTCCGGAAAAAAGAATCACTGGATTCTCAAATTGAGCCCAAACTTCTCTTAGGATAAATATCGCTTCAGACTCTAACTCGTCTAAATAATTTAAATAATACTTACTCATTGATGCTTAATTTATTTTCTATATGTGTTAAAATCATTTCTACCGCCTCAGCGATTGAAACTTCTGTAGTATCTATTTCTATTTCAGGATCCTTTGGAGCCTCATATGGCGCATTAATTCCTGTAAAATTTTTAATCTCTCCAGCTCTTGCTTTTGCGTACAGTCCTTTCACATCTCTTCGCTCACATTCTTCCACAGGTGTGTTAATAAAGACTTCAACAAAATTAGAATCCCCCAATATTGCTTTAAGATTATCTCTATCCTTCTGGTATGGCGAAACAAAAGCAGCTAAAACTACCAATCCCGCATCGACCATTAGGTTAGCCACTTCTCCAATTCGTCTAATGTTTTCAGTTCTATCCTCGGGAGAAAAAGTAAGATTATTGTTTAAACCCTTTCGTACATTATCGCCATCTAGTGTATAGGTATGAATTTGTTTTTCTACAAGTGCCTTCTCTACTGCGTTGGCTATTGTAGACTTCCCAGAACCGCTTAAACCAGTAAACCACAACAAAAAAGCATTGTGTTTTTTTAGAGCTCTACGTACGTTTCTATCGATACTAAAAGTATGTGGAATAACATTTTCTTGCATTACTTCTTTCCTATTTTTCTATAGACATAGTTACGAATTTTACCTAATGGCAATCGCAACCACAGTCTTTCGTGAAAATAATAAAGTGCAAATTTAGTAATTAACTCGGTCAAAGCGATAAAAAGTGCCACTTCATTAAAACTTTCTAGCACAGCGCCCGATATAATAAAGGTC
>JAHZIZ010000153.1 GCA_022601215.1 Bacteroidota bacterium | reverse complement strand
TATTCAGAATTTAATTCCAAAAGAGTTGCGAAAAGTATCTAAATCTGCGTTTTTAAAACAGACCACTGATTTGGATATTCCTTTTCAGATAAAAAAGCGAAACCAGAAGCCAAATCACGTGTTGCGTTATGTTGGGGATTTACATGGGGACTTGGCTAAGGATGATGGTGCTGTGTTAGATGTAAAACTAATTTCGGTTCCGAAGAATAGTGTGTTAGGACAGCTAAAAGGAAGCGACTCAATATTTGAGATTTATACTGAAAACTACGGAAAAAATCCCATTGTTATTCAAGGGGCTGGAGCGGGAGCTGAAGTTACAGCGAGAGGAGTTTTTGGAGACATTTTGCGATTAAGTGATAAAATATAATATACTATGAAAGTTACCTTAGACCGTATTAACAGCGATTACCTCTTCGAAGCCAAAGGCAAGACAGGAGTGCCAGTCTTAATAGATAACACTTCTCAAGAGGGTGCCAAAGGCGCGAGTCCTATGGAGTTGCTGTTAATGGGGGTAGGGGGTTGCAGTGCCATAGACGTCATTGCTATTTTAAAGAAACAGCGACAGGAAATAACAAACTACCATATTGAGGTGGAAGGAGCCAGAAGAGAAGTGAAGGAAGCAAAACCTTTTGAAGGAATGCATGTCACCATCTATTTGGAAGGTCCCATTGATGAGAAAAAGGCAATACGAGCGGCGCAATTGAGCTTTGATAAATATTGCTCTGTCTCTATTACTTTGGAAGGTTGTGTAGCAGTGACCTATGATGTTGTATTAAATGGTACGTCTATAAGCTAAGAATACCTATATTTAGGGGCGAAAACTAAAATGTATGCTATCTAGAAAAACCAAGTACGGACTTAAAGCATTAAGTTATTTAGCCAAGCAGGATAGGGATATCCCTGTTCAAATTTCTGTGATTTCCGCTAAGGAAAATATTTCTCAGAAATTTTTGGAGAGCATACTATTAAGTTTGCGAAAGACGGGGTTCCTAGGTTCAAAAAAAGGAAAAGGCGGAGGGTACTATCTGTTAAAAGATCCTAAGGAAATTACCATTGCGGCCGTTTATCGCGTTCTTGAAGGGCCAATTGCCATGGTGCCTTGTGTAAGCTTGAACTTTTATGAAACCTGTGAAGATTGTGAAGATGAACACCAATGCAGTGTTCATAAACTAATGATTCAGGTTCGAGATAATACATTGTCCATTCTAGAAAATACTTCTCTAGAAGAGTTTGTTGTAACCGTTTAATTGAATTGATTTGTATACTTCAATAAAGGTTGTATTTTTGTATACTCTATAATGTCTATAGGATATATGTAATATGAATAAAATCACCCCTGATACTATTGATTTATTTAATGCCAATTTACGGTATGAAAGTCCGAAAGACATCATTTCGTTTGCCTTGGAACTGTCTAATAAGCCGCTGCTAACAACAAGTTTTGGATCCTATGCTGTTGCATTATTACATGCCGTTACCAAAGTACAACCCTCACTACAAGTCGTTTGGTGTGATACAGGTTATAATACAGAGGCGACGTACAAACACGTGAAAGAAGTAACTGAATTACTGCAGTTAAATCTAGATATCGTAACGCCTAAATATACGACCGCCTTTTTGGAGAGTATGCTTGGAAGACCGAATCTTGATAACCCAAATCACCAAGCTTTTTCAGAACAGGTTAAATTGGAGCCTTTTCAAAGAGCCTTGGAAGTTCACAAACCCGATTTGTGGTTTGCCAATCTTCGCAAGGGACAAACGGCATATCGGGACGGATTGGATATTTTAAGTTTTTCTGAAAAAGGAATATTGAAGGTGAGCCCTTTTTATCATTATTCGGATCGAGAACTTCAAAATTATTTAGCAAAATATGAGCTGCCTAATGAAGATGATTATTTTGACCCGGTTAAGGCGCTAACTCACCGTGAATGTGGGATCCATTTTAAAAATTAATCCATATAAAATTGGTTAAAACAATTTTATGTGCTTACTTTGTTCCAGTTCATTTATAGACTGAATTTGTTATCAAGAAAGGCAGAGGGAATAGACCCATTGAAGCCTTAGCAACCCTTGTTCTTTGCAAGAAGGTGCTACATTCTATCCGTTAGGTATAGATAACTTAAAGTATTTCCTACCCCTTTTCTTGATTTCAATATATGACAACTCAACTTAGCGTTGTCCAAAAAATTGTTATGAAGAAGAAAAGTATTTATCAAAGTTTAAACGAGCGAATTCTAGTACTAGATGGTGCCATGGGGACCATGTTACAACGCTATCAATTTACGGAATCAGATTTTAGAGGAACTCGATTTAAAGGGTTTCATAAACCAGTACAAGGAAATAATGACTTGCTGTCCCTAACCCAACCTGAGGCCATTGCGGCAGTACATGCCAAATACTTCGATGCTGGTGCCGATATTGTTGAAACAAACACTTTTTCTGGCACTACCATTGCTATGGCCGATTACGATATGCAAGATTTAGTCTATGAACTTAATTTTGAAAGTGCTAAGATTGCTAAGGAAGTAGCAGACGCCTTTACTGAAAAAGAGCCTCACAAACCAAGATATGTGGCAGGTGCAATGGGACCAACCAATAAAACGGCGAGTATGTCTCCAGATGTGAATGATCCAGGATTTCGTGCTATTTCTTTTGATGAATTGCGAATCGCTTACAAGCAACAAGCGGAAGCGCTATTGGATGGTGGATGTGACGTACTTTTAGTAGAAACTATTTTCGATACTCTCAATGCCAAGGCTGCCTTGTTCGCTATTGAAGAAGTCAAAGAAGCACGTAATA
>JAHZIZ010000152.1 GCA_022601215.1 Bacteroidota bacterium | reverse complement strand
ATTGTGCATGCATAGCCCAAGGAAAAAATACAAAACCAAAACAAAGGCAAAAGAGTTTCATGCTTTTTTATTTAAATATACCCAAAGTAATTGACACTATCAATTACTTTGGGTGTCATGTATTCAGTTATTTTCTTTTAGCACATTGGTTTCTTGTATAGTGCCATCGATATGCTGCTTTTTAATGTTATACAGCCCCGGATCTAAATCATCTACTAGACTAGGATTATTAATAGTGGTGGAATCCACAGGCGTAATGGTGACATTGTTGTTAAATTCTAGATCATGAAAATCGGTAATAGTACCCCCAATAATAGGAGGCGAGTTCCAATTGTCGAAACACTTTCTTTCGTTTTGAGTGTGGTTCGTTGTTAAGGGCAAATCGATGGTCGTGGCCGTATGATTGGGATGAGTTATAGCGCTATAATCCGTTTCAAACTTACTAATGGTCAACAGGCTAGTCTCTGTAAAACTAAAGTCTATATTGTCATAATCTGTAGGTGATGCGCAGGGGTCCATTTCAGGACATTCACAGCCTTTGAAGCGATAATTAAAACCCGGTTGGTAGAGCGGAGGATTGTCATTGGGTTCTCCTATATAGGTGCTGTATTCACCTTTATAGGGTTCATATAGGGCTTCATAATCTGTAGTAACCTGGTGCAAAATATTATCGGGATCTACGGCTATATATTCCCGCATCCTAATGGCCTGGCCTATACTAAAACGATCTCGACATCCTTGGGCGCCTGTGCTCATATAATTGCGAATGTCGGCTTCGAAGATGTTATAGAAGTCTCCGTTGCAATCAGTTCCACTTCCTTCATATTGACAAGTCACTGGATTCCAATCTCCTTCTTGTAAACAGTCTATGGCTGCGGTATCCGTTACACAATCTCCTCTTACATCAGCGTTGTAGTTAGGATCTAAAGGGTTTCTGGTTACTAGTTCACAGTTGGTATGACTCCAATAGGTATGTCGTGTATGTCTAATATCCAGATTATGAGCAATTTCGTGTAAGATGGTATAGCTATCGCCGTCCTGCATATTGGCGTGGTGCAAGCCAATGGTAGTTGCCCCGTGGCCAGGAGATTGCCCGCCGCCTTCATCGAGCCACAATGGCACATAGACATTGAAAGCATCTTCTCGATACCATCCATTTTCTTGGCCAACACTTAGAATGTTGGAGATAGATGCCTCAGATCCTTGGTATTGAAGGGAAGACCTATAGCTAGTGTTATCAAAGCCTACGTATTTAAAATATATATTATACTGATTAAACTCTAGGTTTAGTACTTGTATTTTTCATAAAGCGTGTTCTTCAGTAAAAGTAGGATCATTAGAACCATCATCAAGGTTAATGCCCCAAAAGAAGATGTTAAATACTACGGGCGGAAAATCGTCAAGATAATCAGGATTGGTTGATGCGGTATAGAAAAAGTCATCACAAGCGGAGGAAGGGGCAATGCAGGCGTCTGTATCAATATCCATGCTGCAGATAATATAATCTTGACTCGTCATGCATAAGGTAACTCCCAAAAATAAAAATAAGGTAAGTGGTAATTTCATAAGAAATAATTTAAAAAAGGTGAATACATAGAAAATTTAGCGCGAACGCACTTAAACGGGGAGTCTATTCAAATGTACAAATAAATGATCATTTACCTTCTCGGAGTGGCAAAAAAGTTAAAATTATACTAATTAACAGTGAAAACTGTCACTATCTCCTGTTATCATAGTCTTTTTGTACATCAATCATTAAACAACTAACTACCATGACTATCAGCGATCTAATCACTTCTGCGGTCTTTTTTCTGTTAGGAGCATCGCTCTGTGCGCAAAACGAAACTCAAAAAGATTCAACAGTAACTTACGAACAACGTGTTTATACGACCGCCTCAGTCGCAGGAAGCGAAGGTATCTCTATAGATGGTGTGCTAGACGAAGCCGCATGGGACTTAGTAGAATGGTCTACAGATTATGTGGAGTTTGAGCCAGACAATGCTACACCTCCTACAGAGCAAACCAAGATGAAGATTGCTTATGATGATAAGAACTTATATGTAGCCTTTAAGTGTTACCAGGCAGATCCTGCCACCATTGAAAAACGCATGGGCCGTCGAGACGATTTCCCAGGAGATTGGGTGGAGATTAATATAGATAGCTATAATGATGATAGAACTGGGTTCTCGTTTACCGCCTCCGCATCGGGTGTAAAAGGAGATGAGTTTATTTCAAACAATGGAAACTTTGACGATAGTTGGAACCCTATTTGGTATTTAAGCACACAAATAGACAGTGATGGATGGACGGCAGAAATACGTATTCCGCTCAGTCAGTTACGTTTTGGAAATGATGATGAACAGGTTTGGGGAATACAATCGACCCGTCGCTACTTTAATAATGAAGAGCGTTCGTTATGGCAACCCTTAGCACCTAACCCACCGGGATGGGTGAGTGAATTTGGGGAGCTACGCGGAATTAAAGGGATAAAACCACAAAAGCAATTAGAGATTCAGCCTTATTTAGTGGGACAACTCGATACTTTCGAAGCCGAGGCAGGGAATCCGTTTAGAGATGGATCTGACACCAAGTTAACAGGAGGATTGGATGCTAAAATTGGAATTACTAATGATCTTACCTTGGATCTAACGGTGAACCCTGACTTTGGACAAGTAGATGCCGATCCTGGTGCCATAGCCTTGGATGGGTTTGAAATCTTTTTTCAGGAACGACGTCCTTTCTTTGTGGAGAATAAAAGTGTATTCGACTTTAGAGTAGGTGGAGGGGCTGATAACCTATTTTTTTCAAGAAGAATTGGAAGAACACCACAAGGATATACAACCGCAGATGGAGGTTTAGGAGAGTTTGAAGATTTCCCAAATAATACCACCATTTTAGGAGCCGCGAAATTTAGTGGAAAGACCAAAGATGGATTGACAGTAGGAGCCTTACAAAGTATTACGGACAAGGAATATGCAAAAATTGAATTGGACACGCGTGGTGATATACTAGATGGTTTACCAGAAGTTGGAGAGGAGCGAGAAGAATTGGTAGAACCTCTTACAAGTTATTCGGTGGTGCGTTTACAGCAAGATTTTAACGATAACAATAGTTACATAGGTGGTGTAGCCACCTACACTCATAGGGAGTTAGAAGGAAACTTAGATTTCCTTCATAAGAATGCCTTCACCGGAGGCATCGATGCATTGCACAATTGGAAGGATAGAAAGTATTATGCGACTGGGAAACTTACTTTTAGTAATGTGAAAGGTAGTGAAGAAGCGATTGAGCGAACGCAAAATAGGTTGACACACTTGTTTCAACGAGTGGATGCTAGCCATGTAGAGGTAGACCCAACAAGAACCTCTCTCACAGGAATGGGTGGTAGTTTCGAAATAGGAAGAGGTAGTGGAGACTGGCGCTATAATTTTGGAGGGAACTTTCGCTCTCCTGAATTTGAACTGAATGATATTGGTTTTTTACGACAGGCGGACCAAATACGTCAATATACGAATGTAAGACGCTTTTGGAACAAACCTAGTAGTTGGTTTAGGCGTGCAAATTTAGGGGTAAATCAATTTACGGAATTCGACTTTGAAGGAAATTACAACCGTATTCAGTACGAGATACAAGGGTTTGTAAACTGGAAAAATAACTGGTGGAGTGAGGCTGGTTTTGGTCACAAACCACGTATTTACAGCAATACGGTATTGAGAGGTGGTCCAAGATGGCGCTGGAATGATGAAAACTTTGTCTTTTTGTTTTCTGGAACAGATAGTAGAAAGAAATTCAATATGCATGCAGGATACGTGTATTCAAGTGCGACGCAACAAAACTTTTCTTTTCAGCGATATGTCTTGCGTTTCTTTTATCAACCACTCAATACATTGAGTTTGTCATTGATCAACGAGTATGAGGTAAATCCTAACAAAACACAGTATGTAACTGAGACTGATTTTAATGGCACTCCACGTTATATCTTAGGAGGAATTGATAACGAGAACCTAAGTATGACCTTTAGAGTAAACTATAACATTAATCCCAATTTGACCATTCAGTATTACGGTCAGCCGTTTATGTTCAAAGCAAAATACAAGGATTTTAATTTTGTGAATGATCCCGTTGCCAGTGATTTAAATGATCGCGCAACTTGGTTTGACAATGAGCAAATCTCTTTTGCAGACGGGTTGTATAGTGTTGATGAGGATAAGGATGGTACCGTAGATTATGATTTTGGTGATCCAGATTTCAACTATGTGCAGTTTAGATCGAATATGGTAGTACGGTGGGAATATATCCCAGGAAGCGAGTTGTTCTTTGTGTGGTCACAGGGAATTGAAGGAATTAGTGATATCGATAACAGTTTGTTTAATGCAGCAGATGATGTGGTGCTAGGTAGGCAAATTAGAAATACCTTCTTAGTGAAATGGACCTACCGATTTGTATTGTAGTTCAGGTTATTAGGTTCGAACGTTACCTATTTGTTTTAGTATCCATAATTGTGTTGTTGCAATTTAAAATTTAAATCCAATGTAATAAAAAGCCGAAGATGAGAAAATCTTCGGCTTTTTATTTGTGTATAGTTAAATCGATTAATGCGCCTCTAACCAATTTTCACCAACGCCTACTTCAACATCCAGTGGCACTGTCATGGTGTAAGCAGCTTCCATTTCGGTTTTTATAAGGGATCTCATTTTTTCCAATTCGTCTTTTGGAACATCAAATACCAATTCATCATGTACTTGCAAAAGCATCTTACTTTTATAGTCTCCTGCTTCCAATTTCTGATGAATATTAATCATGGCAATTTTAATAATATCTGCTGCGCTTCCTTGGATAGGAGCGTTTACAGCATTGCGTTCTGCAGCTCCTCGAACCACTGCATTTCGGGAATTGATATCTTTTAAATAACGACGACGACCTAATACTGTTTGTACATAGCCATTATCACGAGCAAAATCCACCTGTTCACTCATATAATTTCGGAGTTTAGGGTAAGTTTGGTAATAAGTATCGATGAGCTCTTTGGCTTCGGTACGAGACAGGTCCGTTTGGTTACTAAGTCCAAAGGCAGATACCCCGTAAATAATTCCAAAATTTACTGTTTTGGCATTCCCACGTTGCTCACGCGTTACTTCTTCAAGAGGCACATTGAACACTTTCGCCGCCGTAGAAGCGTGAATGTCTTCCCCGTTCTGAAACGCCTGTATCATGGTCTCTTCTTCGCTTAATGCGGCAATAATACGGAGCTCTATCTGACTGTAATCTGCCGCCAATAATACATGGTTGTCATCTCGTGGAACGAATGCTTTTCGTACTTCACGACCGCGCTCAGTTCTAATAGGAATGTTTTGTAAATTTGGATTATTACTACTTAATCGGCCTGTGGCGGCCACTGTTTGCATATAATCGGTATGTACACGATGCGTTTGGTCATCTACTTGCTCGGGCAAGGCATCGACATACGTAGACTTCAGTTTTGCTAGCCCTCTATAAGCTAAGACATCGGCAATAATTTGATGGTCTTTTGCGAGATAGGAGAGCACATCCTCGGCCGTGGAATATTGACCCGTTTTCGTCTTTTTCGGTTTATCAACAAGTTTCATTTTTCCGAAGAGAATCTCTCCCAGTTGACGTGGGGAAGCGATGTTAAATTCTTCTCCAGCTGCCTCGTAAATATTGGTTTGTAGGGAAGCGATATCCTTCTCTAATTCTGAAGATAGTTTTGCTAAGAATTCCTTATTTAGGTTAATTCCTTCCAGTTCCATAGTAGCCAAAACACGTAAAAGAGGAACTTCAATCTCATCGAATAGCTTTTGGGTATTAGCTTCGCCCAATTCATTTTGAAAGTGCTCTTTTAGCTGAAGGGTGATATCCGCATCTTCGACTGCGTATTCTGTCTGTTGCTCCACCGGAACTTGACGCATGGATAATTGATTCTTGCCTTTCTTGCCAATGAGTTCTGTGATTGAAACGGGCGTGTAGTTGAGGTAGGTTTCGGCAAGCACATCCATATTGTGACGCATATCTGGATTGATAAGGTAATGTGCCAGCATGGTATCAAAGAGTTTTCCTTTTACCTCAATATGGTATTTGTTAAGGACTTTAATATCATATTTTAGATTCTGTCCAATTTTTTCGATCGCTTCATTTTCGAAGAAAGGGCGTAACTGTTCTATAATTTCTTGGGCTTCGTTTTTATCCTCGGGAAAAGGGATGTAAAAGCCTTTAGTAGCTTCCCAGGAGAATGCAATCCCGACCAATTCGGCGGTTAAGGGATTAAGGCCAGTGGTTTCCGTATCGAAACAAACTGAAGTTTGCTTCATTAGGTTCTGAATGAACAACTTTGTTCCCATTCCAACCTGCACGGTCTGATAGAAGTGTTCCGTGTCTTTTATCGTTTTTCTAGAACTGAAAACTTCAGTTGCTGTCGTAGCCTCACCATCTCCACCAAAGAGCGAAAATTGACCTTGTCCAGCTGGAGCTTTTGTTTTGGAAGGTTCTTTTTTGGCATTGGAACTTGCAGAGTTTGTGCTAGCCGTTTCTTCCGTAGAAAAGGTCTTAATGAAGTTAGCGGTTAGACGACGAAATTCTAGTTCCTCAAAAATCTCTGTAACCCCTTTTACGTCTGGCTCAGACATTTCGAAATCGGCAGCGTCAAAGTCAACCGGCACATCCAACATGATAGTAGCGAGTTCTTTTGATAGCAGGCCTAATTCCTTGGCACCTTCTACCTTTTCTTTCATTTTGCCTTTGAGCTCGTGCGTATTGGCAAGGAGCCCTTCCATACTACCATAGGCGGCTAAGAACTTTTTAGCTGTTTTTTCACCTACGCCAGGCAGGCCGGGAATGTTGTCTGCACTATCACCCATCATGCCAAGAAAATCAATGACTTGCAAAGGATTTTCCACTTCAAATTTTTTCTGAACCTCAGGGATGCCCCATGTTTCATAACCACCACCAAATACGGGACGGTACATAAAGATGTTTTCAGATACAAGTTGTGCAAAATCTTTATCGGGTGTCACCATAAAGGTTTTATATCCTTCTTTCTCAGCTTTTTTTGCTAGCGTACCAATGACGTCATCGGCTTCAAACCCTTCTTTTACCATAATTGGGATATGCATGGCTTTCAGTATATTTTGAATATAGGGCACAGCAATTTTTATCGCCTCTGGAGTTTCATCTCGGTTCGCTTTGTATTCTGGAAACATTTCATTCCTAGCTACACTTCCTCCTTTGTCAAAGCAAACAGCTAGATGATCAGGTCGCTCCCTTTTAATAACATCTAAAAGTGAATTGGTAAACCCTAAAATGGCCGAGGTGTCCATTCCTTTACTATTGATGCGAGGGTTTTTAATGAAGGCATAATATCCACGAAAGATTAAGGCGTAGGCGTCTACGAGAAAGAGTCTTTTTTGGTCTGACATAGGAAAGATTGTTGTTCTTTTTCAAATGTAAAAAGAACGCTTCAGAAAACAGCATGTTGTGGATAAAAAAAGACTGTCAATTGACAGTCTTTAATGTGGTTAGAAATTACTATTGTTTTTCTGCAAAGACTTTAAAATTATCCATCCATTTTTTGGCTTGTTTTTCAAACACCTTCGGAAAGAATAGTTTCATCATTTTTGGAATAAAACCTCTAAATGCTGTGTACTCTCCTTCCCAAACATATCTCGTTTCGGTATCACTAAGTGAAGTGAAGGAAGATTTGAGCGTGTTGTCCATATGTTTATGATGGTACTGCCCTTCAAAAGAATGGGGAAGGTTATTGGCAAGTATGGTTTCCGTTAATTCCATTTCGCCTTTACCCATTGTATAATACATTTTTGAAATAGCACCTACTTCTCCTTCTGTACCGCTCACTAATTTTTTCCGAAGAAACCCATCTTGATATTCCCCTAAGTAGTCTGGATTTGCAAATAAAGCCGCCACTTTTTCTATGGGTTGATTGATATCTATACTGCCTTTAAATTTCATATTAATGGTTCTTGATTTCGTGGATTAAGATACTATTTCTTAATAAATTTCCCATTAAACAGTTGTTTGGATTTATGCGAAACGCTATATAAATAGGCCCCTGGAGCTAAATCTGATATTGGAATGATAGAGTTTAAGTCGGAATTTGAAACCATTGCTTCTTCCTTCACCCATTTTCCTTGTAGATTATAGATGGTTATGGTTACTTCTGAAATATGTATCGGGAGTATTGCCTGTATGGTAATCTCATTGGAGGCTGGACTCGGATAAGTTTTTACGTGATATTTTTTCCGAGCATTTTCTTCTATAGAGAGGGTTACTCCCGATATAAGACGGATCACTTGAGGATTAATAGTAGTACCGCTCAGGGGAACAGCGCAGTTTATGTATATAGAATCACCAGTTTGAGAAACGGCAACGCCATTTGGTGTAGAAAAGGTGGCAGTATCTGCATTGCCATCGGTATTGCCCCGTGTTCCAGTTCCCACTAACACTTCTATTTGTGGATCGTCAATATTGAGGCTATAAATTTTTTGTCCTGCATAACTGGCGATATATAGGTTGCGAGAAATTTCATCAAAGTCTAAATGACCGTTAGTATCACCGGTTTGAGTGTTTGCGATGGTGGTCGCTGTCCCTGAGGGTGTGATTTTAACAATATTAGTGTTGGAAAAATTAGAGACATATAAGTTGTCATCTTCATCCACTGTGATGCCATTTGGACAGGCAAATAGTGAACCAGAAGCAAACACGGTCGAGGTGCCTGCAGGAGTTACTTTTTGGATGGTTCCGTTTCCGCAGTTACACACGTAGAAATTGTCGTTGCTGTCAAAAACAATTCCAACAGGAGATACAATGCCATCTGAAGTAACAAAGGTTCGAACACCGTTAATAATTTTATAGATGGCATTATCTCTAATGTCACTTTGGAACAGAATACCATTACTGTCAAAACCATTTCCTGACGCTCCTGTAAAACCAGTTGCAAAAATGGAGAGATTTAGATCTGTGTCTAGTTGCAGGATGTTGTTGGGAATTCCATCAGGATCTGGACCGCCTAGGGTATCTCCAAAATCTCCTATATAGAGATTGCCCTCCGTATCAAGAGATAGCCCTCCGCTTCCACTAATTTCTGAGGTGATTGTTGTCACAGTTATCTGTGCGAATAGACATGTGCTGAACATGCAAAAAAAAACGAGTTGTAAAGTTTTCATAGTGATATATTTTTATACCACTAAGTAAATATAGGTCAGACGAAAAACTGTTATTCCTTATATAGGTTTACAAATGAAAAAGGAAGGTTTTATCGGGAAATACAATAACGGGTTATACACTAATAGATTGAGATTTGAAAGCACTGGGTGTGGTTCCCGTATATTTTTTGAAGGTGTTATAAAAGGACACACGATTATTGAAGCCGCTTGCGTAAATAACATCGGTAATGTTAAGGTTGGGGTCGTTGATAAGCAAAGACTTTGCTTCTTCAATACGGTAGCCATTGATGAAATCGAAAAAGTTGGTGTCAAAATGTTCATTAATTATTTGAGAGGTATGATGTCTTGACAGGTTCAGTTTTTCAGATAGGTCATCCAAACGCAAACTACTGTTTAAATATGGTTTTTCGGTTTGCATATAGCGCAAGAGGGAGTTTTTAAGTTCTTGAGAATGTGCTCTAGTTAATCCCGTGTTTTTATACTTTGTGAAGGGAAGCACTTTGTCCATTGACAGTCCATTGAACACATCGGGTTGTACCAAACCAAAATAGGTGACTAAGCCAATAAAGAAAATTAGTGTGTAGGTGATAAAGTAATCGTAGGCGGTAGTTATGATCCCTAATTTAACCAATACGTAGTAAGAAGTCATAGCAATTACATAACAACCAAACGACCCCAGCAGCCATAGAATCCATCTATTTTTATTACGTCCCAATTTATTATTTCTAAAAGAAAAATAAGTAAGGAAGGCGTAAAAAATCATGAGGGCAATGGTTATGGTGAAGTTGTGCTGAAGGTTGATAACATAATCGGCTAGCCGATTGTCAGAAAGGACTTGTAACTTTTGTTGTGCGCTTAACACAAAGAATGGTAGATGAAAACAGAAAATAGCCAGCACGGGCACCGCATGTATAACATCTTTAAAGCCAATTTTTTTGTGAGCTACAATCCGTCTTGTGTACAGGTAAATGAGCGGGGGATACGAAATCCATAAAGTAGCTAGAATACCAAACATATTTACCTTCTCAAGGGTAAATAACAGCTTTGACCAATACAAAACATTATAGGTAATGTTTAAAGAGAATAACAATAAATACACTCCGAGAATACGATTGGCAACGGCATCCCCCTTTTTTTTAAAAAAGAAATAAAGGGACATTATAAACGCCTGAAACGAAAAGAATAAGAAAATGATTTCCCAGAGATTAAACATAAGTAGCGTTGTTTGTTACCAGTCACTCAAATGTAAACAGAAGCAATTAAAAAAGAGTCCTAAAAAATAAAAAAGCCGTTCCTCCTCAAAAACGGCTTTTTACAAATAACAAGGCATTATTCTATAACATAATTTTGTTTAAAATAGTCCCTGAGATTTAGTCTATTCTAATAACAGCAGACAGTCTGAAAATTTCCCTTCATTTGTCCATCGTGTTAATTTTGGGCTAGGAATATATCCGCCCTCGGCATTGAGCGCTCTGTCAAAACCAATCTCCCTCCACCACATATGTTGATTATATCCATAAGGCATGCCATTATCAAAAATTGCCAATGTGGGTCTATAGGGTTGCTCTGTTACAAATAAATTATAATGCGCACTCTTTGCTTCGATCCAAAGATCTTCAAACATTTTTTCCGGGGTGTTATATTTATAATAAGCGATACTACCCTGCGGCATATTTCCGGTGTAAAGAATACCTTGCCCATTAAAAAAGGAGGGAAGATTTGGTAGTCTACTGTATCCTGGACTGTTTATTCCCGTAGCAATGTCTTTATAATTAAAATAGCGTTCTCCGTAAGTATCAATTTCTCTTATATATTCTGGCCATATTTTTTGCACACAGCAGAACCAATATTTAATGTTTCTATTGTTACTATCATTAATATAATCGATCCATTCTTGTGGGGGTTCTTGACGAAAGGCCTCATACTTTTCTTGCTGCTCTTCCGAGAGTTTTTTATTGCGAATTCGCATGTCCCTTTCATGAACTAAGAACCCTGCTAGTAATAGCCAACTGAAAGAATCTGAATGTGGATGATACCGTTCATGATACTCTTCTTCAATATAGTTTGCTATGCCGGCATTAGAAATGGCCGGCGCCATGGCATCTCTGAATAAGGAATCTACTTGTTCATTTATAACTCCGATGAAAGAGGTTTGATTGTTTAATAATAATTGATTTCTATAATCGATGTACTTATTGATATATAAGGCATAGGTGTCATATATTTCATGGATTTCTGGACGGTCTGAAGTTTGTCCATGTTCCCAAAATTTCAGATCAAATCCTACATACCCTTTGTCCACTTCGATTAAGTCGAAGAACCTATTACTTACATCCAACTCCATGATTCTTTCAACAATTGTTGGGTAAACGGTATATTCAGACAGAACTTCGGTTCTAATTTTAGAACCATCGTAGGGGTTTAATGGTTTAATCGAGTTGTCTTCAGGGACTGGTGGTTTGTTAGATTCCGTGAGCTCTATTTCTTTTCGTGAACCGTCGGGAGCATAATTAAACGTTCTAACCGAACCTGCGCCACTGTTTAGAGCTTCTATTCCTGTGTTTAAGGTGTCTAACATTTCAACAGAATCTGTATCCCCAGCGTTACCCGTATGCGATGGTGTACTAGTATTGTTTTTATTTCCCAGAAGATCTAATGTGAGTTGTTTTGCATCTTCTTCAGAGATATTACCTTTTTCTTTTTGATCATTGATTCGGTTTAAATCACGATCTATATTTTTTTCCATGGCTTGTCCCATTTGAGCCTTAACTAGCTCTGTGGCCATTTGCCCCATAGAAACCGCACTTTCAGCATTTGTTTGTAGCGCCGCTAATGCATTTTTCTGATTTTCAGTAAGTCCAGTTAGATCTCTAAAGGCGTTCTCTTTTCCTAATAGGGATAATACACCGTTGAGATCTGTAGGTGCAGGTGCTTGTGGAACATTTTGAAAATTCACAATGTTCGTTGGGAAATCCTTAGACTCTAAATTGGGAGGAGTTACATTTCTAGAACTGGTAGATAATGTCTCAATAGGCGTTGGTTCCTCTGTGCATCCAAAGCCATTAAAACGAGCTTTGGTATAGTCTAAATCTTCACATGAATTACAGGATCCTTGCACGGCTTCCATGAAATATCCTCCTGTAGGTAGACTAACTCTGAAGGGGGCTTTAGGTTCGTCTGGATTGTAAATTGAGAATAAATCTTGAACTTCTTTAAAAACGGGGTCAATACGCAATCCATGGTTAACAGGCATTACCATACAATTACCAACGATATCAACAATCTCATTTTCTACCAGACTAGCTACGCTCCTCTGATCGGCAATGTCGAGATATATCCCATCAAGCATCATAAATCGCGTGTTTTTATTCATTCTTAAAAATATATGCTGATGCATTTCAATGAGGTGGTCATTAAGAAAGGTGAGTAGCTTTTTGGCTCGCTCTACCTGAATTACACTCGGATCCATTAATTCCTGCTTGTTTAATGGGGTAATGATGGAGACACTGTCGTAGTTAGATAGATCATTATTGATCCTATTTTTTCTAAAAATATAATTGGACATGGCAGCCGTTCTGTAACTTAGGCTTCCGGAGGTAACCAGGATTCGAGAGTGCTCAGGAACTTCGTATGAAGCCATTATTTTTATTCTGGTAATATCACTTCTTCTAATAGTCGGGGTGTTTTCCGAAATAGCTAATGAAATATCCATTGATCTGGACTTTCGGTATTTTGAAAGCTGTGTGATGTCTAGTTCTAAGTCTGTCTCAATGGTGTCATTGACGGCGACAATTTTTAGATTTTCAATAAAGTTCGCTACGAGAACTGGAAGAAATTTAGTTTCCCATTTTCGTATTTTTTCTGATTGGCGTTTTTTCCAAAATTCGGCTTTAAAGAAACTCTCCTTAGATCCAAATCCAAACTTTGTTTTTAGAATAGGATAAAAAATAGGCCAAGAAGAACTGTTCCAAGCATCAAATTGATCTGCCCCCCACGCAACAAAATCTTCCGCATCTGGGATGTCAAAATCAGGCAAAGGTATATCAAATCGAAGGCTCAATTGTCCTTGAAAATCTGTGATGATTTGATTGGCTAAAATACCATTGTATACTGGGGTTTCATTTTCAATTTCTTCTATGGATTGAAAGCCTAGATAGAGTTCCCTGTCAGGCATTAAAGGTTGTAATATGTTTTTCCATCGTATCGCTTTTTCGGCATTAAAAGAGGTTATTTTCATAGGAATAAATAAACACTCTCTTACATCTACTAATTCTTGTTCAATGGCATAATGTTTTAAAATTTCAAAAAATAGATAATTGACCGAATGACATAAGTTTTTATTAGCAATTACCTTGGTTGTGGCTTGAACACTTTCATTTTGAGAATTAGATTGTATTACAACAGATCTTTGACTCCTAACAACTTGAGAAGATTGGTTGATTCTATCTTTTAGTTTTTGCATGGTGTTTGATGACAAGGAGCGAGTTCCTTGTTGATTGGCAACCGATCCTGAAACGCCAATAGAACCAAACAAACTAGCAACGCCTCCCATCATAACTCCCATGTATTGGCCGGCAGCAGCGCCTCCGGATCCAGTACCAAATCCCGTGGTGACAGCAGCAGATTTTCCTTTTACAGATTCGTATAAGGAGGCATTGATCACTTCATTAACATCTCTATCCCGAGAAAAGTTGGCTTGCATTCCTTCTCGGTAGTTCTGACTTTCTAATCGTGTGGCTGAATCGCTTCTATTCCAGTCTAAAATGGCAATTTGTTCTTTTTCGCAAGGCCCTAAAGATTTGCTGTATTTTACTTCCCCTAAGGAATACCCATCGGCTTTCCATCGCATGTGAAAGCAAAGAATATGACCATGCGCTATGGAAGTAGCTTGATATATTGTAGGAGATTCATCCCAATCTATCGCATTGTCAATATCCAATTCGACACGGTCGGCTGCACCGTCCGAAAAAGATTGGTTAATTGCCTTTAGCTGTTTCTGCACAACGATGGCAGCATTGTAAAGAGTGAGTTTGTATTTAGATAAATTTCCAATTATGGGTGCGGTTCTTAGTTCATCACTATGTGCATCATAGAATTGCCTTATTTGATTTAGGAAATTGAAGGTTCGTATTCCAAGTTGACTAAAAGCTCGGATAATTTGCTTGTATTGGTTTACTGTACTGATGTCTGGTGAATAATTTTCTAGCCCCATTCTCAAAACAGATAATTGCTCCTTTACAGGTTCCATGTTGTTTTGCAGCTGATTGGAAAATGTTTCAATTTGACTATAAATGTTATTAGTGTTGTTTTGAGCATTAAATATTGCTGCCCAAAATGAAACGGGAGTATTTGATTCTTTTGGTTGAAAATAGGGGCGATAATAATCAAGACTAAACAAAGTTTCAGACACTAATCGAATGTATAAACTAAGGTCTTCCTTGAAATCAGACAGTTGTGTGCTTGTGATCGCATATTTTTGAATTTGAGGATCAGAGGTACGAACGATGGTGGAAAATTTGATTTCCTCTAAGGACCTATTTGGTTTAAATTTCACATTGCATTGACCTCCTAAATCATTGGTGAAATCACCTCCATTCATAATTAACTCATCGGTATCAGGTAAACGAGGAGCTTCATTGTCGCAGTCGCAATCATGTTCATGCTCTCCGTGTTCACTTGCTTCTGAAGAAATAGGTAATGGGTAGTTTATAAGTAAGTGAGAAGGGATTTTGCCGTTTTCAAGTGTGATTT
>JAHZIZ010000151.1 GCA_022601215.1 Bacteroidota bacterium | reverse complement strand
GTTATTTCTGGCGCTGATGCGCCTTCCTATACCGCTCTTGAAAGTGGTACCTACCAGGTAGATGCTACCAATGGAACCACAAGTTGCAGTGATACGACCATAGTGACTTTTAATTTACCTCCAGTAGATACTGGATTCTTTGAACTTGTGCTTTGTGATGATGTGCTTAATGGAAGTACCGATGATGATAGTATTAGTACGTTTGATCTCACGGTTGTGGAAACAGAAATTACAGGCGGAGATACCTCAGTAATTGTTCTATGGTATGCAAGCGCCTCCGATGAATCTTCAGACATCCCAATATTGGAACCAACACAGTATCAAAATGTTGTGAATCCACAAACAATTTATTATCGAGTCATTAGTTCATTTGGTTATTATTATGTGAAGGAATTCTTCTTATCGGTTGTTCCACTCCCATCTCCAGTAACTCCAACGCCGTTAACTGTTTGTGACGCCGATGCGGATGGTTTTTCCGAGTTCGATTTGACGAGTAAGGATGCTGAAATTGCCAATGGTGAACCCGATTTGATAATTTCCTATTATGAGACACTTGAGGATGCGGAAGTCGGCGATCCTGCAAATGCACTTTTTTCTCCATATGTCAATATAGTTCCCTTTGGTCAAGTTGTATATGCTCGGGTAAGTAATGAGTTGATTTTTAATTTACCTTGTTCGAGAATTGTAGAATTGGAATTAATGGTCGCGAATCTTCCAGAGGAACCTTCCGATGATTTTGTGAATCCCATTATTGTTGTAGATTCTGATGGAAATGGGTTTGAAACTTTCAATCTTACCATTAACGACGCCGCTGTATTAGGAACTCAAGATCCAGCCGAGTTATTTTTGGAGTACTATGTTTCTGAAATAGATGCACAGACAAGTCAAAACCCAATTGCTGCGCCTATTAGTTTTATAAGTAGTGGGCAAACCATTTGGGTAAAGCTAGAGAATTTAAATACTGGCTGTGCTCGTATTACTCCTTTTGAATTGGTAGTCCAAGGCCTTATAATTGAGGATTTGCCTGATGATATTTTTAATAACGAAGGGGATGGAGACGGACTTTCCCTTTTCGATCTTACCGTCAGCGAAGCACAAATGTTAGGTGACTTAAATCCGAGTACCCATGCGTTTAGTTATCACCTCAGTTTGAGTGACGCTAACAATCAATTGAGTCCTATTGATACTCCTGAGGCCTATCAAAATTTGACCAATCCCCAAGAAATTCATGTTCGTATGTACAATGTTTCTACTCAAAGTTATGCGCTTGCAAGTTTTCAAATAGAAACAGATGGGGTTTTGGGTAATGCATCGGAAGTGGCTCACACAATTGTCGTTTTCCCTAACCCTGTTTCCAACATTGTGACTGTGAGTACGGAACGACCTATTTCCGAAGTGCACATATACGATATGAATGGAAGAAAAGTGCAGAGTTTTGATCATCCGGATAGTACTTCAGTTCAGTTCAATATCGAATTTTTATCATTGGGGGTGTATTGGTTACATCTTACATCCGAAACACAAACCGTTGTAAAACAACTCATCAAAGAATAATGAAAAATACTTTTTTACTTCTCGCAATCATTACGCTTTCATTTTCATGTAAAAATGAAGTCAAGGATGTGATTACTACCAGTCCCACAAAATTAGAGGAAGCAAAACCTACTCCTTATGTGGCCAAGGATTATCCAGAGGACATTGCTCAGATATTTGCAGCTCATGGAACTATGGAACAGTGGGATAGAATGAATAATTTATGTTATGAACTTTCCGGTAGAAACGGGAAGGAGAATCAGACAATTTCACTGAAAGATCGCAAGGTGAAGATTGAAACTCAAAAATGGTCTATAGGATATAATGGGGAAGAGGTATGGCTATTGCAGAATGAACCGGACGCTTATAAGGGTAATGCCCGTTTTTATCACAATTTGTATTTCTATTTCTATGCAATGCCTTTTGTGCTGGGGGATGATGGGATTATCTATGAGACTGTTCCTTCTACGAGTTTTGAAGGAGAACTATTTGAAGGTGTTAAGGTGTCTTATGAAGCTGGAATTGGAGATTCTCCAAAAGATGAATACATTGTTTATTATGATCCTGAAACGCATTTTATGAAATGGTTGGCTTATACAGTAACCTATGGCAAGGAAGAAAATAGTGACCAATGGGGTTTTATTAAATATGAGGATTGGATTACTGTTAATGGTGTTCAACTCCCTAAGAAATTAACATGGTTCTCAACCAAAGATAATCTTCCTACTGAGGCTCGAAATAGCATGGAATTTCATAATATAACGCTAACAGAAAGCGTCTTAAATGATGCTGTTTTTGACAAGCCTGTTGGGGCAACCGTAGCAAAGAAATAATACTTTTTTGTAATCGCATTCTATCGTTTTCGCTTCTTTGTTATGACGGTTCAAAATTAAAAAACCTCCATTTGGAGGTTTTTTAATTTTGAAATATAATAAGTTTTATTGTCTACTTACCATCGTACTTTCCTTGATAACGTTTCCATAATTTAGTTTGGTGAGTTTCTAAAGATATTTCACGTCCATCTATAAAAGCATGGGTTAAAATATTGGTTCTCATATCTAGGGCATCACCTTCAGAAATGAAAAAAGTGGCACTTTTACCATTCATCAGACTTCCATACTTACCATCAATCCCTAAAATTTTAGCGGTATTAGATGTAATCATTCTAAGGGCGTCCTCTTTGTCCATTCCCTGTCCTACCACATGTCCAGCATAGAAGGGCAGGTTACGCGTATTCATCCGTTCCATTTGTCCTTTGGCATTTAATCCTACCATAATTCCTCCGTCCATCAGCAATTTTGGGAGTTTGTATGGGAGATCATAATCATCATCATCGCCTCGAGGTTCCGTATGCACTCGATTTACTAACACGGGTATATTGTGTTGTTTTAAGAAAGGAATAATTTTATGAGCTTCGTAACCACCTACAAGAACCACGTCCTTAACACCTGCTTCTTTAGCCAAGGTTACTCCATCGATGATTTCACGCTCTCCTTGAGCATAAATGAATAGTTTTTTAGCACCGTTAAACAAACCTTGCATGGCTTTAAACCCTTCGTTTTGGATTGTACTATTCGCTTTCCCGTATGCCTTAGACGCTGCTAAGTAATCTTTAATCTCGCCGAGGTCTTTAGCATATTTGTCATTGGGTTTCCAGCCCCTATCTTCTCCTAACCACCATCTTCCTCTTTTGAAACTATTCGGTAAATTAAGATGGATGGCATCGTCGGTTTTTACAGCAGCATCTTCCCAATTCCATGCGTCCAATTGCATAACGGTAGAGGTTCCTGAAATTTTACCTCCTTGCGGAGTTACCTGTGCTAATAATACTCCGTTTGGTCGTAAGCTTTCCACTACCTTACTTTCTGCGTTATAAGCAATAATACTGCGGATGTTAGGAATGAAGTCTCCCAATTCATCAAAATCTCGCGTTTGCCTCAATGCATCAACTTCCCCTAATCCTAAAGTAGAGGCTGGGGCTATAAAACCTGGATAAATATGCTTCCCAGAAGCATCTATAACCCTTCCTTGTGTAGTAGTGCTTGAATTACCAATGGCGGTAATTGTACCGTTCGCAAATACAATGACACTATTTTCAATGACACTACCATCACCAATGTGTGCGGTAGCTCCTTTTATCGTTAATACTTCTGATTGTGCTGGTGCTGGGGTTTGCTGTGCCCAGGTTTGTAATCCAACACTTATGGTAATAGCTAATAATATGTTTTTAAATACTCTCATGGTTGGATTAGTTTATAGTTTCACAATGAAAATGGATTTTATCTTCTTTTTTCGGGGGCTTGGTTTTACCACCTCCATCTTTTTCGGCCCGCATCATCTTCATTAATTTATTTCTTTCTGCACTTATAGCTTTTCGCTTTGCTAGGTCCGATTCTAAATCGAAGTAAATAGCTCCGTCTATCATTGTTTTTTCAGCTTTGGCATAAATAGATAAAGGGTGATTGTTCCAAAGTACTAAATCTGCATCTTTCCCTTCTTTGATACTTCCAGTGCGATCATCTAAATGTAGTAGTTTCGCGGGATTGATAGTAATCATTTTCCAAGCCTCTTCTTCAGTCATGCCACCATATTTTATGCTCTTGGCTGCTTCCTGATTTAATCGACGAGACATTTCACTATCATCACTGTTGATTGCGGTTACTACGCCTTGACTTGCCATAATGGCTGCGTTATAAGGAATGGCATCATTTACTTCATATTTATATGCCCACCAATCTGAAAATGTAGACCCGCCAACGCCATGTTCTTTCATTTTATCAGCTACTTTGTATCCTTCTAGAATGTGTGTAAACGTGTTAATGTTAAAATTGAATTGTTCAGCAACTTTCATTAACATATTTATTTCACTTTGTACATAGGAGTGACAAGAAACAAAACGTTCTTTATTAAGGATCTCTGCCAGAGTTTCTAATTCAATATCTTTTCTATAAGGTTTTCCACTTTTCTTTAGAGCATCATATTCTTTTGCTCTTTGAAAATAATCGACAAAAACCTGTTCTGTCCCCATTCTTGTTTGCGGAAAACGGATGGTATTATTTTCTCCCCAATTCGATTGTTTTACATTTTCTCCTAAAGCAAATTTGATAAACTTCGGAGAGTTTTTATAAAGCATATTCTCTGCATTTTCGCCCCATTTTAGTTTAATGATCGCTGATCTTCCTCCGATCGGATTTGCAGAACCGTGTAAAATTTGAATAGAGGTAACACCACCGGAAAGGTTTCTGTAAATGTTAATATCCGCAGGGTCTACTACATCTTCGATCGTAACTTCGGCAGAAGAATTATGGCCTGCTTCATTAATTGCAGAAGCAGCAATATGTGAATGTTCGTCGACGATTCCGGCTGTTAAATGTTTGTTTGTTCCATCAATAACCAGAGCTCTTCTGTCACGCAAGTTCTTTCCGATTTTTGAGATCTTACCATCCTTCAACAAAACATCCGTATTGGTAAGAATTCCATCATCTTCGCTTGTCCAGACTGTAGTATTCTTCACTAAAATAGTTTGCTGTTTTGGTTGTGTTAGATTTCCAAAGCCAATATTCGGAAAACTGACCGGGCTAACTACAGG
>JAHZIZ010000150.1 GCA_022601215.1 Bacteroidota bacterium | reverse complement strand
CGCCTGGCGTGATGCGCGTATAGCACGTATTTATGAAGGCACGAATGAGATAAATCGTATGCTATCTGTTGGAATGCTTGTTAAGAAAGCAATGAAAGGTCATGTAGATTTATTAGGTCCTGCCACCGCAGTAGGTCAAGAACTCATGGGAATTCCATCTTTCGATACGCCAGACTATTCCGAAACCCTTTCAGAAGAAAAAGCCATGCTTGCAAAATTGAAAAAGGTATTTCTCATGGTCGCTGGATCTGCAGTGCAGAAATTTGGGCCTGAGCTAGAAGAACACCAACAAATGCTTCTAGCGGCTAGCGATATTCTTATTGAAATCTACATGGCAGAAAGCGCACTCTTACGTGCCGAAAAGAACACCAAACGTGGAGGAACGCATGCAAATTATCAAGTAGCAATGGCTCAACTGTATTTATACAATGCACTTGACATCATCGACACCAAAGCAAAAATGGCAATTATTTCGTTTGCGGAAGGTGACGAACAACGGATGATGCTGATGGGATTGAAGCGTTATACCAAATATCAGAATATGCCGAATATTGTTGGTTTGCGTAATATGATTGCTGAAAAGGTAACCAGTGAAAATGAGTACCCTTTTTAAAAAACCGCTGGTATATACCCTAAAACAGTATCAAAAAGCCGCTCCTCACAAAGAGCGGCTTTTTTTGATAAAAGGGTTTCATTTATAAAATAAGCCTTTCAATTTCTCATAAAAATCTACTATTCCGATAGACTTTAAGGCTTTAAACCCAACAATTACAATACATTACGTATATTACCATGATATTCTATATACGAAGTTTTTTTGTACCTTGCTGAAAAATTATCCCTATGAAATTGTTACTAAGCACCCTTACTTTTAGCTTGATCGCTGCTTTTGGAATTGCCCAAGCGCCGTCAGTGCAAAGTGTTAGCCCGAGCTCACAGTCACTGGTAGCAAACCCTAACAATCCTATTATCATTAGTTTTGATCAATCATTAAATCCAGCTACCGTTACTCAAGATAACGTGATGGTATTTGGTAGATGGTCTGGACCTATGGCAGGATCCATTGATTTAGACACCAGCAATAGCACCCTTACTTTTACACCTCAATCCAATTTCTTTTATGGAGAATGGGTGACGGTAAGACTTACATCTGGTGTAGAAAACACATCTGGTGATGCTCTTACAAATGGTTACGCATTCAACTTTTGGATTAAAACATTACCTGGCACGCTAGAACAATCACTTGTGAGTCAATTTTCTGCTGAACAAACGGGAGAAACTTTCATTCAATGTTACGGAGCCTATGCTGGTGACATTAATGATGATGACTATTCAGACTTAGTGGTAATCACTGAAGCCGCTGAAGATATTAGAGTCTTTTTAAATGATGGAGAAGGAGGTTATTCAGATTTCACCGTTTTTGATATGCCTGAGTCAAGCAACCCCAGCACAAATGAAGGAGCTGATTTTAATCGAGATGGGAAGATTGATATTGCCATTGGTAGTATTCAAAATGATAACGTTAGCGTATTCATGGGAGACGACACTGCGATTTTTAACCCAGAAATTGGGTATAACGCCGATAATGGAATACGAGGAATTACAGTCCTCGATGTAAATGGCGATGGTTGGGATGATATTGCCACGGCTAATAGGAGTTCAAGCACCTACTCCATTTTAATAAACGACGGGACCGGTAGCTTTAATGCTCCAATTACTAGCGACGCTGGAATTAGTAACGAAACATCTATTGCAGCGGTAGATTTAAATAACGACGGAATTCAAGATTTAGCCATTGGAGGTTTTGGAAGTAATAATGTGGTCACCATGCTCAATGATGGTCAAGGAAATTTCACATCCACAAACACGACAACAATTTCAGGTTCTCCTTGGATGTTGACCGCAGGTGATGTGAACGGAGATGGCAATGTAGATATTATTTCGGTAAATTCTTCTTCAGGAGATGTGAGTATCTTACTAGGTGATGGGGCTGGAAACTTGAGCCTCTTCAATGAATACCCGGTCGGGAACTTTTCATTAGCTATTGATGTTGGAGATATTGACGGGGATGGAGATTTAGACTTTATCTCAAGTAACTTTGGTTCCAATGATTTCACTCTTTATGAGAATAATGGAAATGGAGTTTTCTCAAACCCAATTACCTACGATGCGGTCCAAGCTGGATCTTGTGCAATTTTGCACGACAGAAACAATGACGGGGCTCTTGATATTACATTGATTGATGAAATAGAAGATGTGATCATTTTATATGAGAATACACCTACTTTAGGGGTGGATACAAGAGCGAAACTAGCCGACGACATTATCGTTTATCCTAATCCTTTCCAAAGTGAGTTTTATATTAATGGATTATGGGACGGACCAGCGATCGCTCAAATATTTGATATGCAAGGTCGAGTGTTGCACACCTATAATTTTATAGCAATTGCAAATCAACCTAATTTAATTGATATGCAGGATGTAAACATTGCTGATGGTTACTATATTTTAGAAGTTAGTGACGGTAATGAATGGTTAGGAAGAGGAAAAAGAAAAAGACGTAAGATCATTCGTAAGAAGCAGAAAAAATAATAGTTAACCATGACTAAAACATACCTCTACTCCATAGCACTGCTATGGAGTTTTGTTTCTTGGGCACAATCTGAAACCGAAGTATATGTAGCCCGTCTTAACTTTGATGATGAACATTTCAAAATATCGAGTTTCAGGAATGTTTCAAACAATCCAGGTTATGACAATCAGCCAAGTTTTAGTCAGCCAGATGTATTAGTGTATGCAAAAACGAATACGAATGGCCTGACAGACATATCAACAATCGACTTAAAAAACAACCAAGAACAGTGGCCTTTTAAGCCAACTCCTGGTGGAGAATACTCTCCAGTACTTATTCCAGGCAGCAACAATATCTCAGCTGTACGCTTGGATCCAGATGGAAAACAACGCCTTTATAGCTATCATTTAAACACACCATCAAAACTTCTATTCAACGAGCTACAAGTCGCTTATTATGCTTGGCATGATGATACTAACCTTCTGGGATCGGTATTAGCTGGCAATCAACTAGATTTAGTTATTGCCAACGTGCATACGCAAAAAGCAGACACCATTCTTGAAGGTGTAGGTCGCTCTATTCATAAAGTTCCTTCTACAGAAACGATGAGTTATACTGCTTTAAACGAAGAAGGCAATCTCGATATCTACCAATTAGATATGGCAAGTCGTGAGAGCTTTTTTGTGACCCAATTACCTATTGGTATCCAAGATCACATTTGGCTAGACGATTCTAAAATTTTAATTGGCAGTGGCCATTTCCTTTTCCTTTATGACCTCTTCGGAGACGGGGATTGGAAAAAAGTAGCAGACCTATCTCAACATAAGCTCACTAATATTACGCGGCTTGCACTAAGTCCTGACTCCAAAACATTAGCGCTCGTTGCCGAGCCAATTTTAAATGACCCGGGCACTATTGTGGATGCACATATAGCTCCATACAATCAAGGCGATGTAGAGACCTTTGCTAAGGCCTTTGCTGAAGATATCTTGGTTCGACGATTTTCAAAGGATACTATGTACATTGGAAGAGACGCTTTATTTTCAAACTACAAGCGTTTTATGAAGGACAATGACAACCTCAAAGTGGAAGTTGTCAATCGCATAGTACTAAAAAACATCGTGATAGATGAAGAAAAGGGCACTGTAAATGACCGAACCATCCATAAAGTTACCATCTATGAAACCGATGAGCTTATCAATTCTATGACCTTTATAAAGAAGAATAAGGAGTTAGACGACCCTACAACCATTGTCAATAAACAGTTGGAAGCTTATAATGCAAGAGATATTGATGCATTTATGAAAACATATTCTCAAGATGTTTTGCTTGAAGGGTTTCCTAATCGTCCATTTTCAACAGGACAAGGTCCTATGAAGTCTAATTATGAAGGATATTTCAGTGCGACTCCCGATTTACATTGTGAGATAAAAAATAGGATTGTCTTAGGTAATAAAGTAATCGATGAAGAATTAGTCACGGCCAATGGAAAACAATTTAGTGCCATTGCAATTTATGAGGTTCACAATGGGCTTATTTCCAAAGTTACTTTTATTCAGTAACCATGTCTATTTAACACTATTCGCACTCTCTTTTTTAGTATTTTTAGGCAAACGAATCATGCCATGAAATACGCACTTTTCTTTTTTGGTCTACTCCTACCCTTCTTTGGTAATGCCCAAACGGATCCAATGATGTATCAAATCATTGCTGAGATCTCTCCTAATCGAATAGAAAAAGATGTAACCACCCTTGCTCAATTTGGCACTCGACACACACTAAGCGATACGGTTTCCTCGACTCGTGGAATTGGCGCTGCCAGACGTTGGATAAAACAAGAATTTGAAAATATCTCTAAAAATTGCAACGGTTGTCTTGATGTTTTTTTTCAAAAGGATTTAGTAAAAAAAGGTGCGAACAACCGCATTCTCAAAGATGTATGGGTCGTAAATGTTGCTGCCATTCAAATTGGTACTACTTACCCTAACCAATTTATTATCATGAGTGGCGACATTGATTCTCGTATTAGTGATCCCAATAATTACAGAGACGATTCTCCCGGTGCTAATGACAATGCTAGCGGCATGGCTGGTACCATAGAAGCTGCACGAGTGCTATCTCAACGCTCTTTTGAAAGCAGCATTGTATATCTTGGTTTGAGTGGTGAAGAACAAGGACTTTTTGGCGGAAAAGGATTCGCAAACTACGCGAAGACACAGGGCTGGAGTATTATAGGCGTATTTAATAATGACATGATTGGTAACATAACAGGAGTTGACGGTGTTGTGAGTAATCGAGATTTTCGAATTTTCAGCGAACCAGTATCTCCAGTTGAAACTGAAAAGGCTAGAAACAAGCGCCGTTTTTCAGGAGGTGAAGTAGATGGTGTATCTCGACAATTAGCTCGATATGTGCATTCCACCACCAAAACGTATTTACCTGAAATGAATCCCATGCTTATTTATAGATTAGATCGGTTTGGCCGTGGTGGGCATCATAGACCTTTTTGTGATGCCGGTTTCCCTGGAATTCGGATCATGGAAGCACATGAAAACTACACACAACAACATCAAGATATTCGTACGGAAAATGGTATTGCGTATGGCGACGAACTAAAACACGTGAATTTTGAATATGCGGCTAAACTTACTGCAGTAAATGCAGTCTCCATGGCGAGTCTTGCATCCGCCCCAACACCTCCTAAATCAGTGAAAATTGGAGGTATCGTGGAACCTTCAACTCGTCTAAATTGGCAGAAATCGGAAGGAGCAATAGGCTACAAAATTTATTGGAGAGATACAACATCACCTACATGGGATTATAGTAGATTTGTGGGGAATGTAGATGCTTATACGCTCAAAGGCATTGTTATTGATAATTACTTTTTTGGAGTGGCTGCTGTGGGCAAAAATGGGCATGAAAGCGTGGTGGTTTTTCCAAGTGAAACTTTTAGATAGATACTATACATGAAACACCTTTTTATTCTTTTACTTATTTGCTCTTTTAGCAACTATTCTCAAGCGCAATCCTTTTCTAAACAGGATAAATTAATGGGAAGCATTACTCCGGAACGTGCATGGTGGGACCTTCAGCACTATGATCTATCAGTGGAAGTATTCCCAGATAAAAAAACAATCAAAGGAATTAATACTATTACCTATACCGTTTTAGAATCTGCTCGAATCATGCAGATTGAGTTGCAAGAACCTATGAAAATTGATAAGGCAACCCAAGGAGGTAAAAAAGTTTCCGTTAAACGAAAAGGATCCGTTCATTATATCCGACTAAAAAAACAAAAAGAAGGACAACAAAACACGCTTACATTGCATTTTTCAGGAGCTCCTAAAATCGCTGTAAAACCGCCTTGGGATGGGGGTTATACGTGGCAGAAAGACAAAAATGGCAACCATTTTATCGCAACTTCTAATCAAGGAATTGGTGCTAGTATCTGGTGGCCTAATAAAGACCATCCGGCAGACGAACCAGACCAAGGTGTGAATCTCGCAATTACTGCTCCATCGGACCTTGTAGGAGTTGGAAATGGTCGATTGATGAAAACAGTTGACCATGGTAAAACAAAAACTTGGCATTGGAAAGTGATAAACCCTATTAACAATTATGGTGTCAATGTTAATATTGGGGACTATGTTAACTTTTCTGAAGTGCATGAAGGAATTAGCGGAAATTTGGACATGGACTATTGGGTGTTACGCGAAAATTTAGAAAAAGCAAAAGTGCAATTTGAGCAAGCACCTATGATGATAAGAGCGTTTGAATACTGGTTTGGCCCCTACCCTTTTTATGAAGACAGCTTTAAGCTCGTAGAAGTTCCCTATTTGGGGATGGAACACCAAAGCAGTGTAACTTACGGTAATAAATACACAAACGGTTATCTAGGTAATGACCTAAGTGGAAGTGGTTGGGGACTCCGTTTCGATTTCATTATTATCCATGAGGCGGGACATGAATGGTTTGCGAATAACATCACCAATAAAGACGTAGCAGATATGTGGTTACACGAGGGATTCACCGCATATAGCGAAAACCTCTATCTCAATTATCACTATAGTGCCGAAGCAGCCAGTGAATACGTCGTGGGTACACGTCGTCTCATACAGAATGATAGACCAATTATTGGCACTTATGGAGTAAGAAACGAAGGCAGTTCCGATATGTATTACAAAGGAGCAAATATTTTACATACGTTGAGACAACTCGTAGAAGATGATAAAAAATGGCGAGAAATGTTAAGAGGACTAAACAAAGAGTTTTATCACCAAACCGTGACCTCAAAACAAGTAGAAAACTATCTTGCTAAAGGTTTTGGTAAAGACTTAACTGAATTTTGGCAACAGTACTTAAGAACTACTCAAGTACCTAAACTAGAATATAAGTTTAGTAATAATGAGCTCAGTTTTCGTTACGTAGACATCATCGAAAATTTCGATATGCCCGTAGTGATGATGATTAATGATAAAGAAGAATGGATTTTCCCCACTTCCCAATGGAAAACTAAGGAATGTAAGAGTGACATTAGATCGGCCGTGGTAAAATCTGATTTCTATATTAATACTGAACAAATAGAGTAATGTTTGCTGAGAGACCAGAGTTTTATTTTCCTCGTGATATTGAATGGATGGAATGGTTAAAAATCAATCATCGCAATTATCCAAAAGGTATAAACTTGGTTTTTTATAAACTTGAAACGAACGTTCCTACCATGCGCTGGGAAGAAGCTGTAAAAGTAGCGTTGTGTTATGGGTGGATAGATAGTACTGTAAAAAGTGTAGGAGGTGGTAAACGAATCCAATACTTTTGTCCAAGAAACCCAAAAAGCACTTGGAGCAAGCTGAATAAGAGCTACATAAGTGAATTGGAAGTTAAGGGGCTCATTCATGAAAGTGGTTGGAAGATGATTGCGATGGCAAAGGATACTGGCACATGGACCGCTATGG
>JAHZIZ010000019.1 GCA_022601215.1 Bacteroidota bacterium | reverse complement strand
GGTTATGCTACAAAAGAAACAGATAGTTATATGCCATTGGCGTTAAACCTTTCTCATAAAATCTTAGTTGAATTAGCGGCCCTACGTCGTGAATTAACAGCTATTGACTATTTAAGACCAGATAGTAAAAGTCAGGTAACTATTGAATACAATGATGACAATCAGCCTGTCCGTATTGACAGCATTGTAGTATCTACTCAGCATGATGATTTTGATGCAGACGAGACCAAGATGCTTGAGAAAATTAAAAACGACATTATCGATATTTTAATTCCAAGAGTCAAATCGCAATTAAAGCCTGAAATTCAGGCGCTTTTTAATGACGACATCACCTACCACATTAACCCAACGGGGAAATTTGTGATAGGAGGTCCTCACGGAGATACTGGACTTACTGGAAGAAAAATTATCGTGGACACGTATGGTGGAAAAGGAGCCCATGGTGGTGGTGCCTTCTCTGGAAAAGACCCTAGTAAAGTGGATCGTTCTGCGGCCTATGCAACTAGACATATTGCAAAAAACCTAGTGGCAGCAGGTGTTTGCGATGAAATTTTAGTACAAGTGAGTTACGCTATTGGCGTCGTTGAACCTATGGGGATTTTTGTAGACACCTATGGTACTGCCAAAGTAGATTTAACCGATGGAGAGATTGCTCAAAAAGTGTCTACTCTTTTTGATATGCGTCCTGCGGCTATTGAAGAACGATTAAAGTTACGTCAACCAATGTATAGTGAAACAGCGGCCTATGGTCACATGGGGCGTATTAACGAAACAGTGACTAAAACTTTTAGTCTTCCTAATGGAAATGATAAAACCATGCAGGTAGAATTATTTACCTGGGAAAAATTAGATTTCGTAGATAAAGTAAAAAATGCCTTTTCAATTTAGAGATAAAAGAACCTATAGGTATTTGTCTAACATCTCCTAAGTCCCCCAATCAAGGGGGACTTTATTTTTAAATGATATTGTGGTTTTTGGCTTTCTGAACAGCTTCTATTTTACTGTGCACCTGTAATTTTTTGTAGATATTTTCTATATGCTTCCTCACAGTGCTTGGAGACAAAAACAAATTATCCGCTATAGCCGTATAGCTTAGTCCTTTGCTCAACTGTTCTAGCACCTCCACCTCTCTCTTAGACAAAGAGATCTCCTCCTTATCTTTTTCATTTTTAATACTTTCAGGATTCCTCAATAGCTTGAGGGTTTTCATTGCGATGGAAGGATTCATCGCCGCACCTCCATTTAAAGTCTCTTTAATACCATTATAAAGGCCTTGAGGGTCAATTTCCTTTAGCAAATAGCCATCCGCACCTGCCTTAATTGCGTTAAAAATATGTTCGTCATTATCAAAGGCAGTTAGCATAATGATTTTTATCTGAGGAAATTTCTGCTTAACAATAGATGTCGTCTCTATTCCATTCAGCACAGGCATTTCAATATCCATTAGAATAATATCAAGAACGTGATTATCTTCCAATTTTTGCAATAGTTCAGTCCCATTTAAACTGGTGTGTTTTATAGTAACGTCTTCAAAAAACGAAAGTTTCTCTTTAATCGCATGAATTAAGAAGGTATTATCGTCTACGATGGCTAATTTAATACTCATAGTTTTATATCAATCTGTATGTTGAGCACTTCTTTAAGGTTGTATTTCAAAAAACTATAACGATTAAGGTGCTTTTCACGAATTCTAATTTGCAACTTATGTTGCTCGATTAAAGAAGTTAATTCTTTCATCGTAGCAAGAAATGAAATGACCTCTTTTCGATGTTTCTGAATAAAGAGCACAACCGAAACGACACTACATAAAATAACCATCAAGCCTATTAAGAAGATTGTGTTCATTCTTTTTGATTTAAAAGTAAGTGGTATCCATTTATTTCACCATAAGGCAATTGCCTTATTTCATTGATAATGTAATCTGGGTACCCACACCTGGCTTCGAATTTATTGACACCGAACCTCCAATATCTTTGGCTCTTTTAGTCATATTATGAATACCATTCCCTTTCTCTATTGTTGTGATATCAAAACCACTTCCATTGTCTATTATCTCCACTTTATAACCTTCATCTGATGACATAATTCTAACCAAAATAGTACTGGGCTTGGCATATTTCAAAGCATTATTGACTGCTTCTTGAATGATGCGATATATATTCATCCCTTCTACGGAACTAAAAATATGATCGACCTTAACCAACTTCGACACCTCAAAATTAAAGTCGACGCCTTCCGCAGCAGCTCCAGCTTGATCTATAAAATTAGCAATACGAGTTTGGAGATCCTCAAAGGTAATTTCAGTTTTATTCATCGCCCAGATTGTATCCCGAAGCTCATAAATTGTTTGCGTAGTAAATTCACTAATCTTACTTAATTTACTGGTTACTTTCTCATCGGCTTCTTTTAATCCGAATTTTAAATTATCTACTGAAGAAGTTACAAAAGTGAGTTGGGATCCAATATTATCGTGTAAATCTCGAGAAATCCGAAGCCGTTGTTCTTGTAGTTTGTTTTGCGTTTCTATGCGAGCCAAAGCCGCTTTAAGCTCACCTTCTTTTTGAAGTTGTTGGTTTCTAAGTTTTTGTTGATTGTAAAACAAAAATCCAATCAATCCTAAAATCACGGCTAACCCCAAACTTCCTGTAATGATATTATTCCGATTCTTTACTTTCAATTCAGTTTCGGCTAAATTGGCCCGAGTTTTAGCTAAATCTCTTTCATTTTCAGCCACCTTGAATTTGGTTTCCAAATTTGCCAGAGCAGTAGCATTTTCAGAAGAAAAAAGGCTGTCTCGCGCAGCAAATGATTTACTTATTTGGTAGCTGCCCTTATTTGGTTGATTCAGTCTAAAAAACATTTCAGCGGCCACCATATTAAAATTTCCGTCATAATTCAGTTCAGGATACTCCAAAATTAATTCTTGCCCCCTTTCAAAATAGGGTTTTGCGAGTTTTGGTTGTCCAAGGCGATTATAACTTTCAATGATGCCTATCATGGACCCCAGACCATCATTTTCATCAATCCCTAAAAATGCTCTTCTTTCCAAGGCTAGCTGATGACTTTTAATGGCTTCGGGATATTTTTTTAAAAGGACATAGGTGTTTCCCAAAGTAGAAAGTGCGTTGACTTCATATTGAAAAGTTTTAGCCTCCCTGGCATTGGCCAATGATTCAAGAGCCAATTCTTCGGCTTTTTCGTATAACCCTAATTCCTTATAACAAATAGCTAGATTATTCTGAGAAGCCGGAATCTCGTTTAAAAGCTGATGCTTTTCACGTATCGTTAAGGACTTATCATGATACTCAATGGCCTTATCCCATTGATACATCTCCTGATAAATCAGACCTATATTGTTATAATAAACACCAAACCCTTTATCGTCTACTGCAGTTTTTTTGGCCATCTCTAAGGCCTGAAAGAAATACTCTAATGCCTCCTGAAAATTCCCATTATTCCAATGGCTCATACCAAGGTTATTGATTATCATTCTCGTGATACGATCAAAAGAATGATTCCTCGAAATTGCTAAGGCATTCTCATAATTTATTTTTGCAGAATCCGATTGTCCGGTAACCGCATAGTAAATACCAAAGGTGTTGGTCAATTCAGCTTTCGAAAAAGGATGTGAATCAATAATGGGGTCAGAAAGGGAAGAATCCAACAGTCTCTTTGCCTTTTCTGGCTCATTGAAGATGTAAAAAAAAGAAGCCTTATTCTGAATTCGAAATCGGACCGAATCGTTAGCAGTCGATGCCACCAACATAAGACTATCTATTTCCTGCTGAGAATTTTGAGAAACAATAACATCACTTACAACAAGGGCAAGCAATAAAAGAAAGTATTTCATTTTAAAGTGGTTAGTTACTTCTAAGGTACTAAAATAAAAGAAAACCCCACCCTAAAGATGGGGTTTAGAGATGTAAACGAGCTCCTCTCTCGTTTATATCCATTGCTTTACTCTATTTGTTCAAATCATAGGCATAAATTGTTTTATCATTTGCCTGGTAATACAAAATTCCAGCCCAATCATCTACCTGGTATACCGGTTTCTTATCTCTTAGAATAATCTCTTTCTCTTTTTCACCTGTATCTTTATTAAGCTTTACTAACCCCACCCCTTCATCTAATTTGGTCAATACAAATTGAGCGTTCTCTGTTGCGGAAGTCGCATTAAATCGTTTGAGCATTTCCGCAACAGACGCACCAGAAACCCCCGCGAGGTCATTGGCCATATTCTTATAGCGAGCTCCTCTATAGGTGTACTGTCCTAGTACGTTTCGATTTCTGTTGGCCTCCATGCTGGCAGAAGCACTGGCAGCGGCAGAGGCTACCGCCATGGCTCCAGCCAGAATCGCTCCAAAAGCACTTTTACCTGGTGCTCTGTGATACTCATGCCAATCCGGATTCCCATCCCAGTTAAGCATCATCATATTTTGATCACTAGTAAGTAATATGCCGCCATCTCTAACTTCTACCCCTGTTGGGTCTTCCTTTCCATCAAATTTAGATTCGGCCAAGGTAGTTACATCACCCGTATGTTCATCGATAGCAAATAACTCATCATCGGCGCTTATTAAATAACGTCCATTTGCACTATCATAGGTCGAACTAATAGCATCAGCTCTTTTGTATTTCAGTGGTTTCTTCCAAACTTGATCACCGGTATTTAAGTTGACAATATTAGCGTCTTCACTGGTTATGTATATTAAACCTTGCGGAGTCTCTGCCATGGTTAAGATATTTTCTCCAGTTTTTAAGGGTTTCTTGAAGAGTGTTTTTCCATCAAAGGAAATTTTATTAATCCCTCCGGATTGAATTCCGAATAAAATACCATCATCCATGATGTAAAAATGCTGTACATAACCTTTAGTTTTCGGCGCCTTTTCCCATAAATCTTCTCCATTGGTTTTGCTTAAAAAAGCGATCTTAGATTCGGATCCTCCAGCGGCTAACTTCATCAACTTCGATTTGCCACTATTATCAACATCACTAACAACTGCGAGTCCTTCGTCTGTGATTTCAAAGTTCACCACTTTACCCCTTACTTTTTGTGGATCCTCCCATAACAAGTTTCCTGTTGCAATGTCAATTTTATAAATTTTCGAGCTTTTCCCATTGTTGGTTGTAAACCCATACAGCTCCTTACTTTGAGCACCTGTTGCCATCCAACCCACGTTCTTAAGTTCGCTTTTCCAGATAGTATTCCCTGTACTAAGATCCATTTTTATCAGTCCTTTAGTTGTAGGCACAATCACTTCTTTGTTTAAAAGCAACGGTTTTCCCATCACGGTTTCGGTTCCTTTAAACTTCAGCAGGTTAATTTGGTCCCCTGTGTCAAGGTCATAAATAGCCAATGCCTGCACATACTTCTCGGAGGAACGACGCTGTCCCGAAACTACAAGTTTGTTCTCCGGCATAATTACATGACAACCCCCTACTTGTTTCCATCCATTCTCTTCAGTACTAAATAATGTTTTGCCAGACATATAATCGATGACCGCTCTCTTGGTGGACATGGCGCCAAAGCCTGTCTGTCCTACCATAAGATAAGGTGAATTAGGAACGATAGTTAGCTCTTCCGGTTTTACTCGTCCGTAATTAGTAAACTTAAACAAGAGATCATTAGTCCCTGGCTTAATACCTACTAAACCATCGTTAGAAGCGATTACTACAGTTCCACCATCGGTAATAACCATGTCATGAATTTTCCCTCCAATGTCATATTGGTAGTCTGGTGTCTCCGCCCTCTGGGCCCAAGTTGTCATGCTTATTAAAAGCATGATACTCCATAGTGTGTGTTTTACGTTATTAGTTTTCATAATGGGTATGTTTAATTTGATACGTCAAAAATGCGAAACACATGGCTTCAACTCAATAGGGCAATTGACGTATCTTCCTCTCAACTTCATGAAAATGAACCATGTATACACACAAAACCGGAAACAAAACATAAGTTTCGATCCCGGTCCACGTAAAAACCTCAACACTTGAGATTCTGTAATGTGCGTATACTATTTAGTTGTCAAAGACTACTTTGAATTCACCATTCGTAATGGTTTTTACGGTTTCATCTGTACCATTATACCCTTCAAAAGAGAACGTACCTTCAGCGCCATTATCATCTTGTGCAGTAACTGTTATCTCCCCTGGTCGAATAGCTCCAGAAATAGCGATGATACCGTTGGAAACCCAGCCATTTACCGTTTGCCCTTGAAGTTCTCCATACATCATTCCATTTGGATTTGTAAGATCATCTGCAGTAACGTACGTTCCTGGTCCATTAAAGTTTAAAATGTTAAAATTAATGAAGTCACCACTATTGGTACTTCCCTGAGCACTTAACACCGTCATCCCATTATTAGTAACTAGAGATCCCCCAATAAGCGTCGCTAAGTCAGTATCGGCGGCGAACGCATTACCATCTACAGAGGCTCTAAAGTATTCGTCTCCAGCACCACCTTGACCTCCGCCATCTGCGTCTCCGTTGTTATCATCATCTTTGCTACAAGCAGTTATTGCCAAAGCCATAAAGAATAAAAATGTTAGTTTTTTAATAGTTTTCATAATTAGTTGAGTTTTGTGTTATTACAGGTACAAAAATGCAACACACACATTCTTAATTCAATAGGGCAGTTGTCGTATAGTGTAAATAGGTAAGAAGAAGAAAAAAGCGAATAGGAATATCTTCCTAGCGGAAAAGTGAAATTATTTAAAAGAGATATGCGGCATATTACTTTGAAGAATTCTAATTTTTTCTTGTAATTTTAGTTGAAATCTTTGATGTTCGTCACTATTAGGATGAAAAGGGCGATGTTGTAATCCTCTTTGAATACCATCAATTTCTTTCTGAAGCTCAGCCGTTTCTTTAGCCACCCAAACCTCATTGAATCGCTCCCAAATTATATCGATGGCAGTTTCATTAGGATGTACCATATCTTTTGAATAGAATCGATAGTCCCTCAACTCATCCATTACAATTTCATAGGATGGAAAATAACCACTATTTGATGCCGTAGCTATTCCTTGATGTAACCCAGCTAATAAATGAGCTTTCCCTTGAGTGTTCTCCACAAACCCATCTTTTATATGACGCACAGGAGAGACCGTAAACACACAATGCGCCTTGGCATTTACCTTAAGTATGGAAGCACTTATTTCTTTTATGATTTCTGAAATTTTAGGTACCGACAACAATTCCTTTTCAAATTCGTACTGCGAAATCTTATGACAATTAGCCACTATTGTCGATGTTGATTTATGTCGATATACCCATCCGGTTCCCAGAGTAATAACAATATGTGAACTTTGAAACAAGGCCTCTCTCAACTGTCCTAGATGCTCGTTGAGTAAACCAACCAAGTTACTTTTTTTTGGCGCAGACACTAAGGAATGAACCTCGAAGCAATGGTAGAGCCCTTTACTTTCAAAAACATCTTCCTCAGAAAAAAGTCGATTCGTCAGTGCCCTATCAATTAGCTTTCCTATGGAAACAGGGTTAAAGATAATTCCGAAGGGATTCTGTAAATTTTGGAATTTAAAATACTCTAATTTGTCTCCTATATTTTCGGAAAAGCATGAACCAAGCAACAATACCTTACTCTCATAGTCAATTTGATCACGCTCCGGTAGTAATGATATGTTGGTTTGTAGTTTCACTATTTCAGTTTGCGGTTTTCAGTAACAGTCATGCCATTTATTGTACTGTTAGTTCAAATATTCTTGTGCAGCTGCTAAGGCTGAAGTAATACCGTCTGGGTTTTTACCTCCAGCAGTAGCAAAAAACGGCTGGCCACCTCCACCTCCTTGGATGTGCTTCCCAAGTTCACGAACAATGGTTCCTGCATGCAAGTCTTTGGTTGCCACTAACTCTTTAGAGATATAACAGGTAAGCATTGCTTTTCCTTCATTATTAGAACCAATAAGGACAAATAAATTATCAACTTCACCCCCAAGCTCATGCACTAAATCTTTAAGACTACCTGCGTCTAAATCTATTTGCTTGCTTAAAAAGTTTACTCCATTAATCACTGTGATTTCGTCTTTAAGCTCTCCTTTGATATTTTTTGCCTTGTCTTTTAATAAGTCGGCAATTTGCTTTTGCAAGGCCGAATTTTCGTCTTGTAATTTATGAATTACCGCTACAGGATTCTTGGCATTATTTAACGTCCTTTGCACCTCACTGAAGGCATCGCTACGTTCCATAAAGTATTTCTTTGCCGCATCTCCTGTGATCGCTTCAATACGACGAATACCACTAGCTACCGAACTTTCAGCCGTAATGATAAAATGCCAAATATCTTGAGTGCAGCCAACATGAGTCCCCCCACAAAGCTCCATCGATTTCCCAAACTTAATTGCTCTTACTGCATCACCATACTTTTCACCAAACAAGGCAATAGCACCCTCCTCGATGGCTTGGTTATAAGGGATCCCTCTTCGTTCTTCTAGGTCGATTCCTTCCCTAATACGAGCGTTTACAAAATCTTCAACTTGGCGCAACTCTTCATCTGTCACCTTACTGAAATGTGAAAAATCGAAACGTAGACTTCTACTGTGTACCATTGATCCCTTTTGAGCCACATGCTCACCAAGAATGTTTCGAAGGGCCTGGTGTAATAAGTGCGTTGCCGAGTGATTGGAAGAAGTTCTGCCTCGCTGCTTTTTATCGACTACTGCAGTAAAAGCATCTTCTGGGTGGCGTGGTAAATTTTTAGCGAAATGTACAATGAGATTATTCTCTTTCTTAGTATCAACTATATAAACTACTTCACCATTAGGAGCTTCCAAATATCCCTTATCCCCAACTTGTCCACCTCCTTCTGGATAGAAGGGAGTGAGGTTAAATACTAACTGATATAGTTCACCATCTTTCTTACTTTCTACTTTACGGTATTTGGTAAGGCGTACTTCTGCAGTAAGTGCATCGTAGCCCACAAACTCTTCTTCAG
>JAHZIZ010000149.1 GCA_022601215.1 Bacteroidota bacterium | reverse complement strand
TGCTCCAAGGATATTCGTTCACAACACGAATGTTCAATTTGTAGTCCATATCCGCACAAGCATAACTATCCCGAACGTACACTTCTTTGTTCTCCAAATACTGTGTTACTCTTTCATAGAGTGCATCAAACTTATCGGCATCAAAAGGGATGTTAATATCTCCCCACCACACTCTATCTTCAGTGATTTCATCCTTCACTATAAAACGATCTTTGGGTGAACGTCCTGTAAACTCTCCTGTATTAACAGCTAGTGCTCCAGAATTTGCTTCTTTCCCTTGTCCTTTTGCTAATGTTTCGTCGTGAAGTTGTTGTGAAGTAAGTTGGTAATTTACCTTTGAGGCTTTGATTCCGTAGGGTTCTAGCGAAATCGTTTTCGTAGTTTGGTTGTTGTCCACCATAACTTTGTTTTTGTTATGGTGCAAAAATAAATAATCTAACAGAGATAGCGTGGAAAATTTAGGATAATTCTCACCCGGTTATCACTATTTTAACTTTAACACGCCATAGCCTATTCTCAGCCAGCCTAACATAAATAAAAGTCCGCCTATTGGTGTAACTGGACCTAAAAATTTTACTGAAAAAGGCAGTACCTCAGCCAAAGAAAGCGCATAAATAGAGCCCGAAAACAAGAGCATACCAAGTACAAAAAACCTAAACACCCACTTTTTGGTGGCTTGGGAAATTCCAGTTGTCATTCCAAGCACCAATAAAGCTACTACATGAAAGAGTTGATATCTCACTCCTGTTTCAAACGTTGCCAGCGCTTCTTCAGAAACGAGTTGTTTTAACCCATGCGCTCCAAAGGCTCCTATCCCTATAGTGAGTGCCCCTAAAATTGCCGTTGTAATTACAATTTTTTTATCCATTTTATTCATAGGTATTGTCCGATTTTAGTACATTCGTGACCGATTCAATAGTAATTTTCAAATTTACGAAATAACCACGGATGCGAAACATTTTAATTATAGGAGCAGGCCGTTCTGCTACCAGTCTTATACAATACCTACTTAATAAATCACAAAGCGAAGATTTATTTATTACCATAGGCGATCTTTCTTTAGAAAACGCTCAAAAATTTACTCAAGGCCACTCCAATGCCAAAGGAATTGAACTTGATGTTTTTAATGAAGCTGCGCGAAAAAAAGCCATTGGAGAAGCCGATTTGGTCATTTCAATGCTCCCAGCACGTTTCCATATGGAGGCTGCAAAAGATTGCCTTGCCTTAGGAAAGCATATGGTAACGGCATCATATATAAGTAAAGAAATGCAAGCCTTAGATGAAGAAGCCAAAAGCAAAGGATTGGTGTTCATGAATGAAATTGGTCTAGACCCAGGGATAGACCATATGAGTGCGATGCAAGTCATTGACGGTATTAAAGAACAAGGAGGCAACATTATTTTATTTGAATCTTTTACTGGTGGACTTATTGCCCGGGAAAGTGATGATAATTTATGGCATTATAAATTCACTTGGAATCCGCGCAATGTAGTCCTTGCTGGACAAGGTGGTGCTGCCGAGTTTATACAAGAAGGAAGTTACAAATACATTCCGTACCACCGATTATTTCGTAGAACGGAATATCTTGATATTGAGGGACACGGTCGTTTTGAGGCTTATGCCAACAGGAATTCGTTAAAATACCAAAGCATTTACGGCTTGGATGATGTACTCACACTTTACAGAGGAACGATGCGCCGCGTTGGATTTAGTAAAGCCTGGAATATGTTTGTTCAATTAGGAATGACTGATGACACCTATGCACTAAAAAATTCAGAAAACTTAACCTATCGTGAGTTTGTAAACTTATTTTTAACCTATTCGCACACAGATTCCGTAGAGTTAAAAATGCGCTATGCGCTAAAGATTGATCAGGATGATCTCATGTGGTATAAATTATTAGAATTAGATTTATTTAATAATGAAAAAACCATCGGCATTAAAAATGCCACTCCAGCTCAAGCCCTTCAGAAAATTCTGATGGATAAATGGTCTTTAAAACCAGAAGACAAAGACATGATTGTGATGTATCACAAGTTTGGATATGAACTTAATGGCGAAAAGAAGCAAATTGATAGTAATATGGTATTGATAGGAAAAGATCAGACATATACAGCGATGGCAGCTACAGTGGGCTTACCTGTTGCCATGGCAGCTTTAAAGATTCTAAACAAAGAAATTATTACGCCAGGGGTACAGCTTCCTATTAAAAAAGAGGTATACGAACCCATCCTCAAAGAGCTTAGAGAATATGGAGTTACATTTAAAGAACATCATGTCCCCTATTTAGGATATAATGCTATTGGCGGTGTAAACGGTTGAAGAGCACTTCCTTCCGAATTAGAATTAAGTCATTAATAAAAAACGCCAAGGTGTTCCTTGGCGTTTTTTGTACAACTAATTTTATTAGCGTCTGTTCATAAATATCATAACAAAATAGAGCAGAGTAGCCAATGAACCAAGCGCAGCAACTACATAGGTACGAGCCGCCCATTTTAAAGCATCTTTAGCGCCAGCATGTTCTTGTTGGGTTACCATATTTTCTTTTTCTAACCACGCC
>JAHZIZ010000148.1 GCA_022601215.1 Bacteroidota bacterium | reverse complement strand
GAATTCAATAAAAATCATGGCGTTCTACTTGTCTCCAACAAGACCTTAATTACCTGAGTTCAGGAACTCATTCGCCCCGTTGCATAGCAATAAATTAACAAACTCAACATCATCGACGGGGGATACTGTCTGCTGCCGCTTCCCCGATGGTTCAGCCGAAACCCTTGTAAGCCTAAGCTTTCGACTGCCTCTATTATAAAATTGACCATGTGCTCACCGGGCAGCCAATCACGCATATCAGGCGGCATGATAATCGATGTATCCCAATCAATATTTTTCAGTCGTACACCTATTCCTGTAAAACTCCCTGTAATTAATCAAGCTTGAATATCCCATGAAATAATCTATCACTATGCAAGAATAACTGAATCATATTTGAGCTATTTTAGATTGAAAAAATACTCTCGACTGGATCCTCGAAAAATGATCCTCATTTTTTGACGTAGCAGCTGGATGTCGGAACAAAGTCCGACAGGCTGCTAGCAAATTGAGTGTGCATTTCAGTGAAGATCCCTAATTGGTCTAAATGTGAGAAAGGTATAAGGTTGACGCATTTTAGTGTAAATATTGCAAGTACACGGAGTGTCAAAGGTTGGGCTAAGTATCTGCTCCGCCAATTTGGATCCAAATCTAGTGATTTTGTGTTGTCGTTTTGAGGCATTGTTTATTTTCTATTTTGGAAATGCGAAAGAAAATGCTAGGATAGAAATATTGGGATTATCATTGAAATTCCTGGGAAAAATTCAGAGACCGTATTCGATATGTTTAGACAAAGATAAAACGAGACGAAAATTTTTTGTACAGTATATTTTTCTCCTAAAGGACATTCGGACCCTGAAAAATTTAATAATCTGAATAATGATCACTAAATACCAAAAGGATTGTTACGTTGACCTCGCAAACGCTCGAAATTCGCGAGATCTCGACGAAATTCGTATTCTTCTTGAAGCTTCCAGTGGGGAGAAAGATACGTTTATGAAAATCGGACTGACGGGGCATCGAGGAAGTGGGAAGACCACGGAGCTTATGCAGTTAAAAAATTCGATGGATAAACAGTTTTTCCCACTTTATCTCTCACTATCAAATTACGTACTCCGTGACTGTAACTGTATTGATATCCTCGTTTGGCTTGTGGAATCTACTGTTAGGCGTTTTTCGGGAGAAAAATGGCCCATTGACTCTACGATAGTAATCAATATTACGGATTGGTTCGCGTCGAAATGTTTCAACGATGCTGATGTCGTGAAAGAAGAAATACGATCTGAAGTGGGTACGGACTATCGGGCACAATACGGAATTTATTGGCTTCCCGTCTTGCTCCTTAATCGTATTAAATCGATGATGGTGGCCAGTTCGGATCAAAGACAAACGATTCGAAAAACACTGTATACTTACACCGATGAAATGGTTCACCGTGTAAACTGTCTATTGGACGAGGCGCGTGCAACATTGAGGAGAATCGACAAAGGGAATAATCTATTGATTATCCTCGATAATTTAGATCACATTCCATCGGGAGTAGCACGCAACTTATTCTTTGATAGTGCGGAAATTATTCACAGTCTCCGCGCCCATATCGTCTTTACGTTTCCGATTTCTCTTCATCTCCCTCCGTATTCGATTGCGGATAATTTCAGCCTTTGTTACAATCTTCCATTCGTGCAAATTCATAAGGAAGATAGTAGCGTAAACGACACGGGCATAAATGGTTTGACTGAAGTCGCCAGAAAGCGGCTCGACTTAAAAAAGTATTTCAAATCATTCGATTTAGTTAAAGGGTTGGCAATAGCATCCGGGGGCAATCTAAGAGATTGGTTTGCGTTGCTTCAAAATTCACTACTCGCTGCAAAGGTTTGCAATCAATCCAAAATAGATCAAGGGTGTTGCGATATTTCAATCCAAAAATTATCTGCTAACTACGAAAAATTACTGATTCCGACCGAATTAATGTATCCAATTTTATTTCGCATTGAAACTACCCGGAGTGAGTATTTTATGGGAGAGGCCAATTTCACTTCCAGTGGTGTCCACGATGCTCGATTTTTTGGAGACGAGCTTTTCAGTTCCGGCGCAATCAATGAAACCGCTGGAACCAAGCCTCACTATCAGCTGCATCCGGCAGTAAATGCGATTCGCTCATACCGGGAATATGCCCAATCACAGGTGCCAAATAAAAAATACAGTTGACTGCACTCAGGTTTTCGAATATCCATCACGGCGATTTAAAAATTTTTCGTTAACAAAGCAGCCAACAAGCCATGACAATCTTAATGTTCTTAAAGAAAGTGACGACTGATTTCTTAGCATGAGAAGTCGTTTTCTTAAAAAGGGCTACGTAATGGAAATAATGATTACTCCGGCCAGCATGATGATTGCACCCACCAGTCTTTCACCCATATCTTTTTCCTTGAAGATAAAATGTCCCCATAGTACACCCATCAACGCGCTGCTTCGTTTGATCGCGATTATGTAGGCAACAAGGGTTAGATTGACGGCTGTCATTTGGCAAATCATACTCAAACTAAAAAATAATCCCATGAGGATAACGAATTTAAATGACATCAATTTTCGTAAACCTATCTTCCTCAGCTTGCTGTACACCAGTGGAATCATTCCGACCATGATATAAGCACTGACAGTAATGGTCCAAAAATATGGAGAACTGCTTTGAACACCGACTTTATCAAAATTTGAAGTGATGCTCCAAATTAAAGCGACAATTAACATCAACCTTGGGCCTCTCTCTCGGGTAAGCGCTCGGAACGGCGCGAGGTACCCCTTGTGCTTTTCTCGAATATTAAGCAGATAGGCTCCAATGACGATAAATAAAATACCGCATATCCCTGTCCAGCTTGGAACCTCTCCAAGAATAATCGGAGAGGTTAATAGCATAAATAGTGGTGTAAAAGTGAGCATGGG
>JAHZIZ010000147.1 GCA_022601215.1 Bacteroidota bacterium | reverse complement strand
ATTAGGAGAGAGGAATAACTCAAATTCTTTGTTTTCATGAGAAAGGGAATAGAAGTGTGGCTTTTCTAGCGATAGTTTTATTTTAAAAGTGCCATCAGAGTTAAGATTGATAATAGAATCTCCTACATCGAGTCGATCGATCCAAGAATCGGTTAGGGTAACTGCTCCGCTGGCCAGCTTCATTGAATCAGACCAGTTGATATCCACTTTCCCAGTAATAACCGCAGAACCTTCTTTCTGCTTTGTTGTACACGATAATAACGCTATGCTAAGTCCTAAAAATAGGATTGCCTTTTTTGTATTCATTTTGATTGATTTCTGTAAGGACGGAGTTTTAGATAAAGTGTGACACTTTTCCAGAATTTTGTGATGAGGTATTTAGTGTTTCCCTTTCCAGGGTGCCTTATAGAACTTCGAATGGATCCCTTATTATTCGGCCTCCGAGTTATCCAATCCGTCAATTAATTGGTCGATTTGGATGATGATTTCTTTTCGTTTAAGTTTAGCTCTATCAATTGTTTCTTCCGTATTTTTTGGGTTAGCAATTTGATTGTTATAGTAGTCCACAAGAGTTCTCATAGCATTCATTTTAGCGCTCAAATGGGTTTGGGCTACTTGCTGTGTTAATAATTCTTGAGCCTTTTGTTGAAGTTTAGATCCTTTAGCAAGTTCTTTTCTATTCAATACTATTTCTTCTCGGTTTTGCTTTATTTCATCACGTTGTAGCACAATTGTATAGATTAAAGCAGCAAACGCCAAACCCGAAAAAAGTGCGTTTACGGCGCCAAATAAATCTCCGAAAGTTCCTCTGTCGGACCAACTATCCATGAAAGTTATAATTAAAACTCCAGACAATATCCAAAGTACAATTACAAGAATGATGAGCCTTATAAATATGCCAGATTTGGTATTCGTTTTTTCCATTTCCATATTTCCTGTTGTGAGTGCTACTGTATTTGAAAAATACGCCTTTTTAATCAATTATTTTTCCGTAATTGATCATTTATTATTTAAAGAGAAATACACTCAGATAGCCCAAGTAAGGCTGCTTTTGAGTAGATAATGTGTTAATAGTTTTTACAGAAAAACGGATTACTAAAGTGAGGATTCATTATAAATAACAGGCATTTGCCCTTTCCATTTAGTCCATAAATCATGATCCTTTAGTAAGGAAGCCATAAAATTACCAACATTGATCCGACTTGTTTTACCAGGATTAAATATTGCGCTTCGAATAGGAGACGGGTGTACTTCATATTTTGTAACTTCTTCTTCATCTATTAAGTTGTCTGGTCTTACTGTTACCCACTCAATAAATGGGTTGTTTTGTCCGATTTGAGATCTTAAATAATCTGCCGCCTTTTCATTGTCTACATGCGGAGGCAAAAGTAGCCTAAGCAGTCCGATTACGCATTTTTGAGCAAAAGAAATGGGTTCTTTTAAATCCCGATTTCGATTTCCAGAAGTGTTCATTAAAACAAATTTTATTGGACGCTTTGGGCGATTAGTTTTTATGGCATCACATAGGCGTTGAGTGGCCTCAGTCACCAGCTTTTTTGGATGGCCATAAATACCTTTCCAAGTCAAATTATGTCCAAGACACGATGCAACAGCATCGCAATCGAAAACATAATTCTTCATTTTTTCATCACTTAATTCTAAAATACTGGCGATAATAATTTGTACGCTGTCATTATCTTTCCATGATTCCTTTACACTGTGTGTAGACCGAACTACTACCTTTACATCATGACCTATTGTTAGAAGTTGATCTACTAACTGTCTCCCTGTTGCTCCGCTAGCGCCTACAATCAAAACTTTCATTTGTTTATTGTTTCTTTTTAATGATCTTAACAATGCGATTGATCAAAATTTCTGATAAATTCCATTCATACCCGTTAAAATCTGTTGTGTTAATAAATTGGATTACCACAGTGTCAATATCTTTATGGTACTCCGCAAGGCTTTGATAACCGGGTACAAGCCCTCCATGGTCGTACTCGTATATGGACGAGTAGATTTCCTGTTCCCCTTCATTAAAAACGGATCCATTATTTAAGGCTCTCAAAAATACACCAACATCTTCTGCCGTAGCAAGCATACCATTTTCGTGAGTTTTAAAATCTTTTTCAATTCCTACATAATAGCCACTCATAACATCTTCTATGCTTACTTCTTTAAGGGAAAAAAATGTATGGTTCAAACCAAGAGGGAGCAATATTTTTTCTTTGATATATTGTTCATGACTATATCCCAATTTCTTATCGATAATTTTCCTTAGCAATAAATAGTTAGTGTTTGAATATTCGTACCCTGTATCGGGCTCAAAACTGGCTGGTGCATCAAGAGCAAAGTCAAGTGCATTTTTACCGTTTTTTTGTTCATCTTCCCAATAGGCTGGGTTATCAGTGAAATTTGGAATACCGCTTCGATGCTGTACCATCAATCTCAAAGTGATTTTTTCTGCGTTTTCAATCCTCCCTACTAGTTCTGGCAAATGAAACGCTAAGGTTTCATCTAAAGATAGTTGTTTATTTTGAGCGAGTTTTACCACCGATACAGCGGTATATAGTTTGCTAATACTTGCAATTTTAAATAACGAATTTGGGTCGGCTGGAATTTTGTTTTCTCGGTCTTTCCATCCACCCGCATAAAATGCAGGAGGTTTTCCTGCTTCGTCCACATAAACAATCATCCCATCAAATCCATGTCCAATCGCCTCATCTACTTGTTCTTGAATTGTATTTGGCAATGGTAATATCCAAGCCCATACCAGAATCCATGGTACATAGAATAGTGAAATCAATGTTCCTATTAGGAGTCCAATTCTTAGTATGTTTTTCTTCATAATGTAATTTGCTTTTAATAGATAGATACCAATAGGACTAACGTTCGCAAAATTCCGTTACCATGTTAAATATAAAAATTGAATTATTCCGAGTTGTTGAATAAACTAGATGAACTGTGGTGTAATTTATTCTTCATAAATGTCAAATTCAGCAGAAACAGATTTCATTAACGCTGCATTTGCAAAGTCACTGTCTGACATTTTTGACAAACGTTCTAAATACAAATCGAACTGGCCTTTATGAAAAATGGAAAGCATTTTTCCTCCATTTTTACAGCTTGCAGCATGCCAGACATTTGGCGGAACGGTAACAGTGTCTCCTGGTTTTGCAATAACGGTTTCCTGATCAAAAATTAATTCAACTTCTCCTTCTAGAATATAGAATATTTCTGTCATAATTTTATGATGATGCCTCGCCAAGTAAAATCCTGGTTTTAAGGTGTCTTCTACAAAACTCAATGTTCCATTTGTTTCCCGAGAAGAAAGTTTGACAAAGCAGTGATCTTGAGCGTAATTATAATTATCGCCTTTTCCATGTTCTACAAAATTAAATTCTGTCATTGTTATTGATTTTTGGTGAGATGTCTTTGATGAATAAAACCTGTTTTTAAGCTACCTTGAGATTTTCTGAAATGATTCGAACTATAAGTATACATATGAGTATAAATTGCCTCATTGACATTCTGTAATGCCAATAAACAAATCATTATTTAGAATTCACGTAATGATCGATAACTTCGTCTCCTCGCATTTCAGCAACGTTCTGTCCTTTATTTTTTTCCGTGGTTATTGTTGGAATGTGTGTGTCTTTTCTTACTCCATGTCCACTACCAAATTTTTCACCTTGGTTGTATTGGGTGCTAGGAGTCTTAATGAAGTTT
>JAHZIZ010000146.1 GCA_022601215.1 Bacteroidota bacterium | reverse complement strand
GTTATTTTTTAACTTATCTAGTGTAAAAGTTCTACTTTCATTAGAACGCACCCACATAGAAAGAGTTTCCGTCACTAACATCCTATTAGATAATACTGGTAAAGCACTTTGCTCTCCATCACTGAAATCTCCTGCTTTTGCTAATATAGTGTACTGTACTGACTGCATGCCTTCTGGAATTTGAAGTGTCCATGAAACCTGCGTATTTCCTGCTTCTGAAACGCTAAAAGATTGTACATTTTGCGTATTACTTAGCTCAGCATCTACTTCCTTGCCAGTAATCGCATCCGAAAGCTTTAATATCGCCTCACCTGAGAGCGTTTTCTTAGAAAGGTTCGCAATCTTACTGCTTATGGTAATTTGATCTCCCTCACGTAAAAAGCGCGGTACATTTGGCAGTACCATCAGCTCTTTTTGTGTCACGGCTTCCAAAGTAGTGACTGAGCTTTCTGCCGTTTTAGTATGGGAAAGTAGTTGTAATTTCCATTTTGTTAAGGCCTCCGGTGTGGTGAAGTTGAAGCTCACAGTTCCTTTGGCGTCGGTTCGCAATTGTGGGAAGAAGAAAGCTGTTTCTTGTAAGTTTTTACGAATAGCAACTTTGCCAAAATCTTCTGCCCGAGATTTCTCAATACCCGAATTTGAGGCAGGTAAAGCACGAATTACATCTTCGTTTAATTCTTCCGATTCTGAAAGGTCGTCCGCTTCAACACTACTTACAGCATATCCTAGGGCTTTTTTCTCTCTTTTAATCCCTAGGGCTGTAACAACCACCTCCTCTAGTTGAGGCTCATCAAGGTTTAGATAGATACTGTAAATGTTCTTCTTACCAATTGTAATGTTTTCAGTGATATACCCCAAATAACTAATTTGGAGCACTTCACCTTTATTTATTTCTATGGAAAAGTTACCGTCGAAATCTGTGTTAGTTCCTCTGGAAGTTCCTTTCACAATAATATTGACTCCAGGTATTGGAGACCCATTTTCATCATAAATGGTTCCGTTAACGACACCTTCTTTTGTTTCAGCAGAATACGATGCTCGCACCTGCCGGCGAAGAGAGCTTAGATATTGATTATATACCCAATTCCCATTATTTATGGTAAAACCAAACCAATTAAAACGATCGTAATCCAATTGCCTATATCCTCCCCAATAGTTTTGGGAGGATTGCAAGTAAAATCGTTGCGTACCAAAACTGTGATTTGCATGGTATTTGTGATTACTATGGTAGACGGGCTCAGGATAGGGAGTAAAGTCCCAATTGTGAGAGTTAAACTGGTCTAGAGAGGCGTCGTACATACTAGCTAATAACTCGGCAGACACTTGTTCTCCTTTTGGTCCCTTTACTTGGAAACTCCATGTTTCGGGGGTGCCTGGCTGCAATCTATCTCTAAATGTTTCAGTAATAACTTCTAATTCATGCGAAGGATAGGGTACAGAAATGGTCATGCTTCCAGAACTAAAACTATTATAAGCGGCGTAACTGTAATGGACTACAAATCCACCCAGATCCGTTTCCTTTACAGGCACAGAAATTGCCTCTGTGCTGTTGTTTAAGCTAAGTTCTTTTGTGCTAATCATTTGATTGTCTTTTTCAATCGAAACACTCACAGTGATTGGAGCTGCCGAGGCAAAAGTAATTATGGCATCCTCTCCAATGTTGAACTTGTTTTTATTGCGACGCACTGTCAACAATTGATTGTCGGAAGGGACTGCGTCTTTATTGTGAAAGAGACTTGTATACGCTCTTTCTTCAACTTCTTGTCCAAACGAATCTGTGGTTTTGGCGATAACTATGTAGCGTCCACTCTCCCATTTTTTTATATTGCCCAAGGTTATTTCCTTGGACGTTTCCGTATCGAAGGTTTTAGAAAATACACGTTCTCCAGGTTCCCAATTCCTATAATCATCTTCTCCTTGGTAAGCGTCATGAGGAAACGTATTTCTAAATTCAGCTTCCGTAAAACCTGCATAATCCGGAGCGTCCCAAGTGCGTGGTCTCAATACAGAATTAGGTGCTTTTAGTTTAAATATTTCTATGCTTCCAGATGCTGGAACAAATTCATTGTTCAAATTTTCAGAGGTAAGTGTTATTTGTTGTTTTTTGTCTTGTTTGTCTAAGGTGGTTGCAACACCTAATTTTAATAAAAGGGTGTGATATCCTAAGTTAATCACGGTTGATGCTGTTTGCGTTTCTCCATTTATATCGGTAATATCAGCAGTGACCTCATAATTAAAAATTGGAAGGCCTCCTTTGTCGACAGACAAGTCGGGCAGGGCTTTAAAATCAATGTTAAAAATGCCTTTATCATCTGTTTCCGTCTCGCCAAATGTGATTTCTTGCGCTTCTGAACCCGAATTACCATAACCATATCGATAATACCATTGAGGATAACGCACTTGGCGTTTCACTCGATAGCTCACTTGGGCTCCTGTTATGTTGCTTCCCGCAAAAGAAATGGCTTTACCCGATACTAGAATGGTGTCATTTAATTGGTAACTTTTAGTAATTGGATCGAAGTTGGCCTCGAATTTGGGACGTTTGTATTCTTCTACCGAAAGATAATTGGTTGCATCAAAAGACTTGTCGTCTCCCGACTCATATAGTTCAAGCTCATATTGTCCAGTGATTCCACCTCGGGGTAGTATTAATTCGCCAGAAATACTTCCAAATTCGTTGGTTATAAGTTCCATTTCTCCCACCGTCTCTCCATTCACATTGTTGAGGTCTATTTGAACACGTTCGTTGGCAACAACTTGTGATTGATTGTTTTCCGTTTTTACTACAATTCCTTTAAAATAGACGGTTTGCCCTGGACGATAAATACTTCGGTCGGTAAATAGAAAACTCTTGTATGGGTTTTCTTTAGTTTTATTTCTTGAATAATAGTAATACCCTCTAGCCTTAAACAAGGCAGTTTCGGTTTCACTTTTCACTTTCACTTTGGCAAGACGATAATTTTCCTCTTTCATGGGAAGACTAATAGTTCCATGAGCGTCAGTGACCAAATTCAAAGTTCGGAAATTGTCTCTTCGGTTACGAGCAAAGTAAACGGTACATTTTACGCCTATTTCAGGTTGGCCATTGTTACGATTAATCACTTGGTAGCGCAATTGGGTATTATCCTTTTTCTCAACAAGCGCCAAGTTTGTGAATTGAACTGTTGTATAGGTGTAGTCATTTTTATCCTTCTCTTGTTGAGAACCCGCCATAAGCACGTAATTTCCATTTGCTAAACCAGGAAACAGAATTTCTGTTTTATGGGTTTGAAAGTCGCCCTCATTAGGTAATAGTGCGTCCCATGTTTTCGCTACAGGAAGTTTGTCAATAAATTTCCTCCGGTCTTCATTGTTGTATATTTTTTGTAAATCAACAAGTTTCTCAAGAGTAATAGCGTGAGCCGTGAGCTGAACATTAGTGTGGTTCTTGTATTCGATTAAGAGACGACTGTCTTGATTTGACGGAATATTGGTTTCTGAAGTTAAAGTTAAAGAAGGAGCAAGAATTTCATGCTTTAAAGACGTAGCGTTATGGGCTAATATGCTCTCAGGAAAATTAGTGATGAGCGTTTCGCAAAGGGTTAGAGCCTCTTTCTTTTTCCAGCGATGTGTGTCATTATTTTTTGGAATGTAGCTGGCACTCAGAGTGTTCCATAGTCTTGCTATTTCCAATTGGTACATGCCTTTGGCATAGACATCATTCGTGCTATTTTTGGCTTGATTTAGAGCGTTAAAATAGAGCGTATCTTTTTCAGAAAGACGGCCATTATTATAGACGAAATTAAGACGTTTGATATCTACATCTGCAGCAGCTTTTGGATGCTCATTTCTTAGATGAAACTTAATGAGCTCTTGATACGTTTTTAGCGCTAATAGTTGTAAAGAGGTGCTGTCTTTTGAGGTGATTCGAATGCTAGAAAATGAATCGGCCGTACTTAAATAACGAGCGTCAGTCAGTTCAAATTTGTATGAAGGTTTGGTAATACTATTTTCTGTGGTCTGATAAAATGTCAGAGCATTATGACTTAACAAATCGTATAAAGAAGGGCGATAGTCTGGAGAATCCTTGTGTGAGACCAGAATCGCTTCGTAAGTGGCTATGGGTTGGGTTTGTAAAATAAGACCATTCTTAATCGAAGCTTGATACTGTAAGGAGATTTCGGTAAAGAGTGTCTCTAGGTCCCATGTTCTAAAATCAGTAGCATCTACTTTACTTGCAGTTTTGGTGCGGTTATAAAACTGATATCTATTATTCTGAAAGTAGTCCCAGTATAGTTTTCCCAACATATTTTGGAGGACGTTCTTTTTGGGGGAGCTAGCGAGAGAGATTTCAGTTTTAAACGTTTCAATTACCTTCAGAACTGCATCTTCTTCTAATACAATTGCAAATTTGCTTTTAAAAAGAAGCGTTTTTATTTGTTGAGGTTGATCGTTGTCCTTTTTTGCTTGGATGGCAATTTGTTCAACAAGTGCTAGTGCTGACTTCGGTTTGCCTAGCAGTTCTTGATGTTCAACCTCCTTCCAGAGCTTATTATAAGGGTTTTGTGCAAATGATTGGGCCATAATTACAATGGAAAATATTAGGGTTGCTATTGTTTTCATACGGATTCTTTCTTGCAACATAGCAAGGCTCATGCCAAGACTAAAGTCAAATTGTGTGAATGATAAGAACGGTTGAGTGAACCCCAACTATTGTTTAGTTTGAGGTTTTGGTATGCAAATTGAATAGATGAAGTTACTGATAAAAAAGTATTGATACTAGTTAACATTTCATTTTCACTATGCAAATGATAACTTTTATATATTTGAACCCCAATGAGTGCTATGAAATATCTTTTTCTACTATTGTTTTTGTCCACCCCTATGTTGGGGCAGACGACCTTTCAAAAAGCCGAGCAATTGTTCTTGAAAGAACAGTATAGCAAAGCGAAATCACTGTTTAAAGAGTATCTATCAGGACACCCTAATCATTCAAAAACTAAGGAGTATTTGGGGGATATAGCTGGTTATGCGAAGGATTGGGATACGGCCATTTCTTATTATGAAACCCTGGTTGAGATAGATAATGCAAATGCGAATTATCATTTTAAGTACGGAGGTGCAATGGGTATGAAGGCCTTGGAGATAAGTAAACTTAGAGCGCTCTCTTATATAGATGATATAAAGGATCATTTTGAAATCGCGGCCAAGTTGGATCCAGACCATATTGAGGTGCGGTGGGCCTTGGTAGAGTTTTATATTCAACTACCGGGTATCATTGGGGGTAGTGAAAAAAAAGCTATAAAATATGCCAATGAATTAGCAGCCTTATCTGCTGTAGATGGGCATCTGGCTAATGGATACATCGCAGAATATAGCAATCGACCTAAGGATGCCGAAAAGTGGTACAAAGAGGCTATTGTTGTTGGAGGTTCTGTTCATACTTATGAAAAGCTTTCTGGTTTGTATGAAAATACAAATCAGCCGCATAAAGCTATAAAAACTGCTTCAGAGTGTCTTAAGGTGCATGATCGTAATTCATTGCATTATCAAATAGGGAAGATTGCGGCACAGTATGATTTAGACGCAGAACTAGGGATCAATTGCTTAAAAAAATATATTGAGAATCATTCGGTTAAAGATGGAGTGCCAAAAGACTGGGCCTATTATAGAATGGCGCAGATTTACAAGAATATGGGTGAGAAGGATAACGCGCTACTTTGGATCAATAAGGCATTGACAAAACGTCCAGACTTTAAAGAGGCAAAGAAAGAAAAGAAGTTAATATTATCTCTATAGTATAAGGGCAAGCCCTACACTGCGTGTAGGTCGGGCTATTCGCTATATCTTTTTTGGAGGTACTTCAAAGCCTTCAGTACTCCAAAATGAGGATGTCGCTGCTATCCCTCTTGCGAGTTTTTGCAGTATCTTTACGCTTCTTTACATTGAATACATCATATATGCGAGTACATTTTATTGCCATTGGTGGAGCTGCAATGCACAATTTAGCTTTGGCATTACACGAAAAGGGATATCAGGTAACAGGAAGCGACGATATTATTTTCGATCCTTCCAAAGGCAGATTAGAGGCTAAAGGACTTTTGCCAGAAAGTTTTGGTTGGTTTCCGGATAAAATTTCAAAAGACATTGATGCTATCATTTTAGGAATGCATGCCAAAAATGATAATCCCGAACTAGTTCGAGCGGAGGCATTGGGACTCACTATTTATAGCTATCCAGAATTTCTCTACGAGCAATCAAAGCATAAAACTCGGGTGGTTATAGGAGGTTCTCATGGTAAGACAACAATTACTTCTATGATTCTTCATGTTATGCATTACCATGAAAAAGAAGTGGATTATATGGTAGGCGCTCAGTTGGAAGGCTTCGATACTATGGTGCATCTCACTGAGGAGAACGATTTTATCGTGCTGGAAGGGGATGAATATCTATCTTCTCCTATCGATAGGAGACCTAAATTCCATTTATACAAACCAAATATTGCATTGTTAAGTGGTATTGCTTGGGATCATATTAATGTATTTCCAACGTATCAGAATTATGTAGAGCAGTTTGAAATATTCCTCACTCAAATTACCCAAGGAGGTGCTATAGTCTATAATCAAGAAGATAGGGAGGTTGCCAAGGTGGTTGAGTCTTCCACTAGCACGATAAAAAAATACCCATATCAAACACCAAGCTATAAAGTAGAAGGCGGTGAAACGTTGTTGGAAACGCCGGAAGGGCCTATGCCAATAGAAGTATTCGGAAAACACACTATAAACAACTTAGAGGGCGCTCGATGGATTTGTCAGTTAATGGGTGTGGATCAAGATGATTTTTATGAAGCGATAAGTACGTTTAAAGGGGCAAGTAAGCGTTTAGAGAAAATTGCAGAGAATAGCACCTCAGTTGCCTATAAAGACTTTGCGCATTCTCCGAGTAAAGTAAAAGCAACAACGGAGGCGGTAAAGAATCAATATCCAGATAGAGAGCTATTGGCGTGTTTAGAGTTACATACATACAGCAGTCTAAATCCAGAATTTTTAAAAGAATACGAAGGAGCGCTAGACGCGGCAGATATTGCCGTCGTTTTTTACTCGCCACATGCCGTTGAAATAAAGAAGTTAGATCCTATTAGTGAAGCGCAGATTGCCCAAGCTTTTAAGCGGGACGACCTCGTGATTTATACGGATCCCGACGCATTTAAACAGTATTTGTTCGCTCAACAATTTGACAATAAATCATTGTTATTAATGAGTAGCGGTAATTACGGAGGTTTAGATTTTGAGGAAGTACAAAATATTGTAACGTAGAATGTGCTTCAGAAATGCTTTCTACGCATTCAGAATAATTTCAAATCTCTGAAAATTCTTTGATTACAGATTAGATAGATTGGTCATAGATGCCTTCAATAAAGGCGGTATCAATTTTCTTAGAATAAGATATTAGCGCTTGCTTTGCGAGGGCTTGATCTTTTTTATTCTTATCCTGAGACAACTTAAATTTGCCTTCCCAATGAGTAATGGTAATGTCAAATGCCTGTATGTAGTTTACGGCAGCCTCCATTCGTTTGTTTTCTTTTTCTAATACAAACTTGGGATTTTCTCCTTCTAAAAAAGCCGTCATGGCAATCATGGTTTCTTTGGCGGTTTCGGGATCATTAATTAGACTAATAGTTCCAGTAATATGTACAATGATGTAGTTCCATGTAGGTAGTTGGGTGGTGGAATAAACACTGGGCGAGATATAGGAGTCTGGGCCTTTAAAAATTACGGTAACTTCGGCTCCATTTTTTAGGGTGGACACCTGAGGGTTAAATTTGTCAATATGGGCGACCAATCTACCGCTTTCTTCATTGTAAATTATAGGAATATGAGTAACAAAAGGGAGGTCCTTTTCTGCGGATACTAACATGGCGAAAGGATACTGTTTAATGACAGCGATCATTTTCTGAATATCCTTGGACTGATGATGTACTGGGGGATAATTTGACATAAAATCTATTTATAAACCAAACTGACGTAAGTGATGATCAAGATGTTTGTATTGCATTTTACCCCATTGTTCTTTGGTGAACTCACCAAATCCAGGATGGGGTTTCCAATCGTTTCGTTCTCTTGCGCCTTCAAATTCACTTAATAGAGTCTCTAACTGAGTTTTTTCTTTAGCAAAATCTCTAGCTTCAGTTTCTTTTAAAAACTTCGCCGTTGGCAGCCCTTTTCGCCATAATTTGTCGTTGTATAACGACTTCTTGAAAAAGACCTTGGCAAACCAATTGGGTTTCATTCCGTAATCATTTTTCTCCAACATAATATTAAACGGTCCTTGACAATGGCGTAGCATTTGACCATGGGTCATTTTTCCCCATTGTCGCTCTGTGTTTTCGGATAATTGATCCAACCGATTTCGGATTTCGTTATATACTTCTGGAACAAATAGATTTTTCATCTCCATAAAAGTGGGTGATTAATTGATAGAGTAAAGATACATGATTATCTTTACTATCTCCCTGGTGCTCATGTAAATCAATTGGCGTGCACACAACTAATTTTACCATTAAGAC
>JAHZIZ010000018.1 GCA_022601215.1 Bacteroidota bacterium | reverse complement strand
TATAAGCTTTGGAGTTTCTGTCTCAACTTGAGCTTCCGTTTTGTCTTCAGCGTTTTTACATGAAGTAATTGTTAGTGCTATGAAAGTGAGGCAAAGTAAAACTGTTTTTTTCATGGGTATTTATATTTGGGTTATCCTACAGAACCTTCTAGGCTAATTTCTAATAGCTTTTGCGCTTCAACAGCAAATTCCATAGGGAGTTTATTTAGTACTTCTTTACTAAAGCCATTCACAATAAGAGCGATGGCCTTTTCAGTGTCTATACCACGTTGGTTACAGTAAAAGATTTGATCTTCACCTATTTTACTTGTTGTGGCCTCGTGCTCAACCTGAGCGCTTTTATTATTAGCTTCAATGTATGGGAAGGTGTGCGCTCCACAATTGTTTCCCATCAGAAGAGAATCACATTGCGAAAAATTTCTTGCATTGTCTGCTCGGGAATTTATTTTTACAAGACCTCGATAGCTATTTTGAGATTGTCCTGCAGATATTCCTTTAGAAATAATAGTACTTCGGGTATTTTTACCTAGATGAACCATTTTGGTTCCAGTATCGGCTTGTTGAAAGTTGTTAGTCACAGCAATGGAATAGAACTCTCCAATTGAGTAATCCCCTTTTAAGATACAACTAGGATATTTCCAAGTAACGGCGCTCCCTGTCTCTACCTGAGTCCAGGAAATTTTTGCATTTTTTTCGCAAATACCACGCTTGGTTACAAAATTGAAAACACCACCTTTTCCTTCTTTGTTTCCAGGAAACCAGTTTTGTACTGTAGAATACTTTATTTCAGAGTCATCTAAAGCAATAAGCTCAACAACCGCAGCGTGTAGCTGATTTTCGTCACGAGACGGCGCAGTACAGCCTTCTAAATAACTAACATAACTACCTTGGTCTGCAATAACGAGAGTTCTTTCAAACTGTCCTGTTCCGGCCTGATTGATTCGGAAATAGGTAGATAATTCCATAGGACAACGAACTCCTTTAGGAATGTAGCAGAAAGATCCATCACTAAAGACAGCACTGTTAAGGGCTGCGTAAAAATTATCTTTTTGTGGTACTACAGAACCAATATATTTTTGAACTAATTCAGGATGATCTTTTATAGCTTCTGAAATAGAACAAAATATAATACCTTTTTTGGCCAAGGTGTCTTTAAACGTAGTTGCTACCGAAACGGAGTCCATTACGATATCTACGGCAACACCTGCTAATTTCTTTTGCTCATCTAGCGAGATTCCGAGTTTATTGAAAGTTTCCAATAGCTCTGGATCTACATCATCAATACTATCGTATTTTGCTTTTTTATTAGGCGCCGAATAGTAAGAAATATTTTGAAAATTCGGCTTTTCATATTGGACATTGGCCCATTCGGGTTCTTCCATATCTTGCCAAACTCTAAAAGCTTCCAATCGCCAGTCGGTCATCCATTGTGGTTCCTCTTTCTTCTTTGAAATAGCACGCACAATATCTTCATTAAGCCCTACAGGAAAGGTGTCAGATTCTATATCAGTATAGAATCCATACTCGTATTCTTTGGTTTCGAGTTCTTTCTTTAAATCGTCTTCGGTATACTTGTTCATAGTCCTTTTATCAGAAAATATTATAGAGAAAAACTCTCTCCACACCCCCAGGTTCTGTTTGCATTTGGATTGTTAAACACAAATCCTTTTCCATTCAGTCCGCCACTGTACTCTAAGGTGGTTCCTACGAGGTACAGAAAACTCTTTTTATCTACTACTATTTTTACTTGATTGTCTTCAAAAAGTTTATCAGTTTCAGACTCTTTATTGTCGAAATCTAGCTCATAGGATAAACCCGAACAGCCTCCACTCTTCACGCCAACACGCACAAAGTCAGTCTCAACACTAAACCCTTCTTCGGTCATGAGTTGTGAAATCTTTGTTTTTGCTGTATCACTAACCTTTATCATTAATATAGATTTGTTCTAAATTAGGACTGCAAATATACTGTAATTAGAAATTTAAACCATAGCCTTACGACAATTATAGTCTATGCTTCTATAGATTTATGTAATAATTAACAGAAAGTTAAAAGGAATGAATTTATTCCTGAAAATCAGGATTGTTTATGAAACTTGGATCTGAGAGGGAAAGCAAAAATGCTTTAAGATCAGCTTTGTCACCATCGGTAAGGGCAACACCACCTGTGCTAACCGCTTTCATAAGAGGATCAATGGTTTCCGAAAAGACCAATCCTTCGCTATAGTGATCAATAACCTCATCCAGGGTAGCAAATCTACCATCGTGCATATATGGAGCCGTAAATGCAAGGTTGCGAAGCGAGGGCGTCTTAAAATGACCAAATTCTCTAGGGTCCCCTGAAACATCTCCAAAACCTAGATCAGTAATGATTTCATCCATCCCGTTGTTGTGGAATATATTATCAGTCCAAAGAGGATTATTAGGCAATCCATGACAATGGAAACAATCACCGCGTCCTTCATCTAGATAAATGTTAAGTCCATTTTGTTCTTGTGGAGTCAATGGTTCAAGTCCGAGTTCGGCACGATCAAATTTCGAATTGGCAGAAACTAGGGTTCTTAAAAATTGTGCAATAGCCCGACTAACATTCACGGAATCTATTTGTGTTGATCCAAATGCTTCTTCAAAAAGGGCAGGATAGTCGGCATGGTCTTGCAATGAGTTTTCTACATTAGGCCATGTATTATCCATTTCAATAGGATTGGTAACGGGTTGAAAAATTTGTTCTTCTAGGCTAACGGAACGTCCATCCCAGAAGAATTTTTCGTTAAAGTTCCATGCCATATTAAAGAGAGGCATAGATTGTCTAGTACCAAGACTTCCATCTATGCCAACACTAAATCTCCTCGGGTCTGAAAAAGAATTTTCTGGTTGGTGACAATCTGCACACGCCTGGGTGTTGTCGAGGGAAAGAATTGGGTCGAAAAACAACTTCTTTCCAAGAGCAATCCCTTCCACTGTTTGTGGATTGTCATCTGGAATTACTGGGGGTAAGATATTGTCCTCAAAGAGTTGAGGTACTTCTAAGGGAGCAGGAGTTGCTGTATATTGTTGCAGATTGTCGTCTTTATCTTCACAGGAAGAAAGAAATACAACAAGCAATAATATACGGCAAAGAACTCCTAATCTCATCTCAGTATTAGTTTTGATTAACAGTGCCTAAGCTAAACACTCCAGCTCCGTTTTCGTTCATGTCCATTTGGGCGTCAAAGTTTGGCATTAATACCGTGAACCAAGTGTTTAAGTCCCATTGGTTAGGGTTTTTAAACCATTCTGCTACGTCCATTTGAACTTCAATATCAGTATCAGCACCAATAGTTACAGTTCCAAGATTCACAACAAAAGAGGTGTCTATTAACTCATCTAAAGTTCCAGGTCCTGGAGGCAATGTAGTGTGACTATTTGCTCTTATAGTATGATATTGGAAACTTTCGATACTACCTATAGAATTTGTATACATACCTTCCATACGCATGAAGTGGTATCCTCCACCTAATGGATCAGGGACTGCCCAACTTCCATCTGATGAATTTAAATCTTGATATCCTCCGGCTAGGTCATTGTCTTCGTCGTCAAAACCGAAAGTGAAAGATACTGTGTAATCTCCTTGAGGTATTTCTATACCTGGAGTGAAATTTACATTTGTTCCATTTCGAGCATCAATTAAGTTGTAATCTCCAGCATCATAAACGGTTCCGTCTGCTGCAGTGAAGGTCACATCTGAAACTAAGTATACTAACTTAGAAAGGGTTAATACTTCACCATTTTCGTTGGTGTAGTTTGTTGTTTCGTAATCTGAGTTTGCAATGGCGGCACCATTAAAGTTTTGAGTAAATGTGAAATCCACAGTAGTGTTTGCTACGGGATCTCCACCATCATCATCACTTTTACAGCTTGCAAAAACTAGGGCAGTCATTGAGAATAGGGCAATTTTTTTAAGCAATTTCATTTTTCTTTTTTTTATTATATTGATTTGAGTTGTATATTATTTAACTTTCACTAGAAGGAGATCTTTGATTCCTTTATTCAATGTGATGTCCCCGTCATTACTATCCGTCTCACCTACTAGAATTAGCTTGTTGTCCGTAGTCTCTATGGCTGCATTTCCAAAGTCTAGATCTGATCCTCCAATGTTCGTTTCGAATTGAATAACCCCTTGATCATTGAGGACAATCACCCACGCATCATTTTGTCCGTTGTTTTCAGCTACGTCTCCGTCCGCACTTCTTGAAGATCCAGAGACAACATATTTATTGTTTGCCATTGGCTCAATACCTCTTGCTGATTCAAATTGAGTCCCTCCGAAACTTTTTTCCCATATAATGTTTCCATTATTGCCGGAAAGTTTAACGCCCCATAAGTCTGCATTACCTTTCGCAGTTGAAACGTCCTGATCATTACTTCTTGTATCTCCAACAATGATATAGTTACCATCTTCAGTAGGAGCAATGCTAAAACAGTTGTCTATTTCTGAACCACCATACGATTTGGCCCATTGAAGTTCCCCGGTCTCAGAAATTTTTGTGACCCAGTAGTCATAGGAACCCTTGTCATCCGTTATATCGAAATCATTACTTTCTGCTGCACCAGCCATAATGTATCCGTTGTCTGGAGTTTGGAGTACGTCATAGGCACGATCGTTATTTGTTCCTCCATAAAAACGTCTCCATTCTTTGTTGCCGTTTGCATCGAGTTTGATACCCCAATATTCTCCAAGGCCATGTAAAGAACCTCTAGATGAAGATCCATTAAAATCTTCTCCTGCTCCTCCACTTCCTTGAAGGTCTAAAAATCCGACAGCGAAGTATCCACCATCGTTTGTTTGTATAGCCCCTAGGCATTGTTCTCCACCTAAAAACCCATGGCTAGTTTCCCATTGTAATGTTCCGCTACCATCAATTTTTGCAATCCAGAAATCTTGAAAACCTCCATTTTCACAAACATCACCAGAACCTCCACAATTGTCTCCGCCGCTGCTTCGACTATATCCTGATAGGATGTAACCTCCATCGTCAGTTTTATTAATGGAAAAACCTTCGTCATCATTAGCTCCCCCGTAGGTTTTACTCCAAATAACGTTCCCTTGTGGGTCTACTTTTAATACCCAAAAATCTAAGCTTGGATCGCTTTTATCGGTAATATCTCCATCCACACTTTTGGTGGAACCAATGATGACGTAGTTGCCGTCGTTAGCTTGTACAACATCATTGGCTTCATCAATATCGCTACCTCCGAAGGTTTTTACATAATCAACTACCCCCTGAAAACCGTTAGGATCTGGGTCAGGATATTGACAAGAGCCATCACTTTCGGTGGCATCAGGATTGTAATTGAGCGCAGCAGGATCCGTACACCCTGCTATTGCTTGGGGTTCGGGATTTCCGTCATCACTAGAACAACTTGTTACAGTTGCAAAGAATGAAAGAACAAATGCGAATACGTATAATTTCTTTTTCAATAGCATAGTGTGATTCTTATTTCACAACTAATCTCTTTGTTGTGTTGTTATTAATTGTTACCAAGTACATTCCTGTATTTAGTGATGAAATATCAAGTGTTTCCGTAAGGTTAGAAGCAAAAGAATTGTCTAATACTTTTTGTCCTAACACATTAAAGATTGCAACATTCGTAATTCCTGTGTCTTCAGAAGAAATAGTCAAACGGTTTGTTGCTGGGTTTGGAAACATTGAGAAAGCACTTTGTTTTAGATCTTCAAGACCTAATACTCCTTCTTTCACAAGAGTCATTCCTCCGCCACCGCTAATTACGATGTTTCCACTAGCGAAGAAAGGATAAACGTTCCAAGCTCCACTAAAATTGGTATTGCTGTTGGCTGGGAAAGTGTCGAAATATCCCTCTAACTCAATGTTTCCATTGGCGATATCTGAGATGTCTAAAACACGTAAACCTGCTGAATAATTTGAAAGGTAATACTTATCACCTACTACATACCCATTGTGGTCAATAGCTGCTGTATCCCCTAAATAAGCAAAATCATAGGTTGGGTTGTCAAGATCTGTAAGGTCAAATACTATAGTTCTAGTGTTGAATCCAAAATCACTTTCATCTCCTTCGTCTCCTAAAATAAAATATGTTTGATCTTCTGTAAACCAGCCTTGGTGTGTGTATCCAACATTTGGATAATTTGTTGTACCAAGGGAAATAGGATTGCTTTTATCAGTAATATCCACCACCACAACTTCATTTGCATTACTACCAATCATAATTTCTTTTCCCGCGTGCTCAGAATCAGGACCATTGTAAGTCACTACTTGAGCGTCATGGCTATAGGCATCTTGAGCATATCCACCTTCGAAAATTGGGTTTAACGGATCTTGGATATTAATAAATACAGCTCCTCCATTGAATAAACTAGTTCCAACAGGGTAAGCATAACCGGTATCTTCATTGATAACTATGTTGTGGGCGCTACCAAAACTACTCGAGTGAGCGTCCTCTGTAAAGGTTACAGGAAAGTTGTCTGCCGTTCTTAAGCGAGTAAGATCGAATACTTGCATTCCATGTCCACCTGCTTCACTTACAACAAATGCATGGTTATTATATACTTTTACATCTCTCCAAGTACTATTGGTAGTGTGCGTAGGTAATTTTCCAATGTAGATT
>JAHZIZ010000145.1 GCA_022601215.1 Bacteroidota bacterium | reverse complement strand
TAATAAGGCTCAAAATAAGCGACATCTTCGATGTCGTTTTTTTTGTGCTTAACCATAGCCAAGGCAGCCATTTCATGAGCAGATGGCAACTGATCTTCAACAAAAATAGCATTAGAGTGATTACAAATCGTCTTTAATTTTGCAACTCCACTTCCAATAAAGGTCGTTTTACCCATAGCGAGATAGGTTAAAAAAGAATCTTTATCTAGTACTTCTGCACGTGTATCTCGCACCTCCTGTATACTTTCATTAAACACGCAGGAGTAAACTTCCATGCGCCTTGCATCCAGTATAGGAATAATATAAGAATCTCCTGAGATTTTATGAGCTAGCACCTCAAGTGTAGGCAACGAAATTAGAGGAATGTCTAATGCAAAACAAAGGCCTTTTGCCGCTGAAACACCAATTCGAAGTCCCGTATACGAACCGGGGCCTTTGCTTACCGCAATAGCATCCAAATGGGTTGTTTCAAGTTTTGATTCAGCAAGAACTTCTTCTATAAAGACATGGAGTTTTTCGGCATGAGAATATCCTTTGCTATTGTCTTCCCGTAAAGCAATAACGCTTCCGTTTACCGAAAGCGCTACACTGCAATTTGTCGTTGCTGTTTCTATACAAAGTATTGTTGCCATTATTCGTCGCTATCCTCTTCTTTATCGCCTCCCTTGTCTTCCTTCTCTATCACTTCCTCTCCTGGCTTTAATTTCTTAGTAACCGTAGTATACGGGCCTGTAATAACTAGATCCGCTTCTGTAAGTCCCTCAATTACTTCGATATTACTATCGTCTTGAATTCCCGTTTTCACTACTTTTAACACAGCCTTACCATTCTTATTCACAAACACACCTTCAAATTTCTCTTCTTCGACAGAGGTGATCTTCGCTTCTCTTTTTTCTCTTCTCGAGATTGTATCTGAAGGCACCTTAACAACGATCGCGCTAATAGGCACTCCGATAATATTTTCTCTTTTTTCAGTAATAACATCAACAGTTGCCGTCATTCCAGGTCTAAATGGAGAGAAATACTCCGGTTTTCCCTTGGTTAAATCCTCATAAGAAGTTGGAAGAATACGTACTTTAACTTTAAAATTTGTCACCTGATCTGCGCTTAAGGCAGTCTCGGCAGAATTAGCAATTTCTGTCACTAAGCCTTTGAATTCTCTCTTTAAATAGGCATCAACCTCCACAACGGTTGAGTCTCCAATAGCTACTTTTACAATATCATTTTCGTTCACATCTACCTCAACCTCCATATTGCTCAGATCCGCCACGCGAACAATTTCAGTACCTGCCATTTGCGCGGTTCCTACAACACGTTCTCCTAACTCAACAGATAACCTGGAAATTGTTCCATCCATAGGAGCAAAAATACTCGTACGTGTAAGATTATCTCTAGTCTGCTTAACATTAGCCGCAGCACTTTGCACATTATAGTAAGCGGATTGCTTATTGGCTTGCGCCATTTCAAAATCGGCTACAGAACGATCCCAATCAGATTTAGAAATCACGCCTTTATCGAAAAGAGTTTTATTACGATTATAATTGAGTTCAGCATTTTTCAAGCTAGCTTCTGACTGGGCTAACTGAGCTCGCACATTTTGTAATCCAGCTTGTGCTTGAGACAATGCACTTTGAATCAGGTCAGGATTAATACGAACCAATAGGTCGCCTTTTTTTACTTGTTGCCCTTCCTTGACAGGAAGTTCAATTATCTCTCCAGATACTTCTGAAGAAAGTGCCACCTCTACTTCGGGTTGGATTTTACCGGTAGCAGCTACAGTCTCTATAATAGTGATAGGCTCTATCTTAGATACTTCAACTTCTTCACCTTTATCAGCACCGCCAACCATTCCAGCTTTTTTAGCTACAACAAGTGCAATAATTGCAAGAACAATAATAGCGATTATCCAAATAAGTGTTTTTCTTTTCATGGTTTAGAACTTTAGGTCGGTTGCGGATATACCAAAATACAACTCTAGAACTTTTAATTTAAATATATAATCATATTTCGCTCTATTCACTTCTATTCTGGCGTTGTCATAACGTAGTTTGGACTGACTAAAATCGAAAGCATTTGTCAATCCTACATCATATCTATCTTTTGCATATTGATATGCTAATTCTTGAGAATCTAAGGCTTTTTGCGCTGCCTCAAAGGATGTTAAGGAACCTTTTGCATCTACATAAGCCTGATAAATAGTAGATTCCAAGTCCAATTTCGCCTGCTCTAGAAGCAACTCTTGGCGTTTAACATTAACCTTATTCCTTTTTACTTGGTTCCGAGTTGAGAACCCGTTAAAAATTGGGACGTTTAACGACAACCCATAGGAGATTCCATCATTTAAATACAATTGGTCTATAAAAGGCAGTGGGTCCAATTCTTGGGTAACAAAATTAGGAGCAATACCCAGAACTGTTTCTCCAGTTCCCTGCACAAAACCAATTTCTTGAGTTACCGTTGGGTTATCAACATCTAGCGCTTGGCTAAATCGGTTCGCATCAGATTCACGAGTGTTATAATTAATAAAAGCGTTTATAGTTGGAAAATAACTGCTTTGAGCCAATTGAACGTCCTTCCTTGCAACATCTAAATTAGTCTCCGCTATTTTAACTTCCGAACGATTTTCTTGAGCGGCAGTAATTATTTCTGAAATATTCTTTGCAGAAATCCCTTCGTCAATAATATCATACCCTTCATCTTCAATATCAAAATTCTCATAATCTTGAACCAAAAGTAATTGAGCCAGACTAATAAGTGAAATTTTCACCGCGTTTTCGGACACGGCTATATTTTGTTTTTCCGTTGCATCTGTTGCTTGTATTTCCAATAAATCTCCTCTAGGTAAAACCCCGGCATCAACTAGATCTAAGGTTCGTTGAATTTGTGTTTGCGTGACTTCGTTTTGAGAAGTAATCACATCCAAATTCGCTTTATTGGTTAACACTTGAAGATAAGCGTTAGCTACAAATAAAGAGATATCGTCTTTCATTTTTGAAAGTCCATACTCTGCAGAAATCTTAGAAAGTTCTGCCCGTTGCATACTTCGTAGGTTTCTCAATCCACTAAAAACATTGATCCCTGCTGTTAGACTATACGATGAATTTCTAACCGTCTGAGTTTCTAAAACTCCCGTTGTTACATTTTGAGTTAAACCAGAAGCCCATGAGTTCGACGCAGATCCATTGAGATTTGGCAAATAATTTCCAATAGCGTCCGATTTTTCAATGTCCGCAAGCTCCATGTCTAATTCAATCTGTTTGACTGAAATATTATTTTCAAGCGCATGTTCAACACACTCCTTAAGGGTCCATTTTTTATTCTGCGCTTGTGTAGAGAACACTGCACAAAACAAAAGAGATATGATTACTAAGTTCTTCATTATTGATTGTCGTTGTTGCATTTGTCTTTTGATTGATAAAAGTGTTACAAAAAATGTTAATTTATCTGCCTCCAAAGTTTTGAGCAGGCTTTAATTGGTTCCACACTTTCACTTCATCCTCTTCAGTAATACCGCTCTTTACTTCAACATTTATTCCGTCGCTAATACCTAATTCAATAGGCTTTCTTTCAAAATCCTGATCTCCCATTTCTACTTCAACAAAAGGTTCAAGTGTTTTTGGGTCGTACTGTACAAGCGCTTCTTTAATAGTTAACACACTGTCTGCTCTTGCCAAAATAATGGAGGCATTAGCACTCAAGCCTGCCCTTATAAAGGTAGTATCTTTTTTACTAAGTGTGCCTTTTATTTCAAACTGAATAGCTCCATTCTCTTCTACCCCTTTTGGAGCAATATAATCCAATATTGCATCAAACTTTTTTCCTTCAATAGCACCTACCGTAATCTCTAGCGCTAGCTTTTCCGAAATTTTTCCAACTTCACTTTCGTCTACCTTGCCTTCAAAGATCATTTTATCCACATCTGCTAAGGTAGCAATCGTTGTTCCATCATTAAAATTATTCGATTCAATTACTTGATTACCTGTTTTAACCGGCACATCCAATACCATTCCCGAAACGGTAGCCCTTATCTCTGTATTGGCAACTGCTCCCAAACCTCTTGTCGTTCCCGTCCTTACAATATCAAAAGTTTGTTGTGCGCCATTTAACGCTACTTTTTCCTGACTATATCGTTGCTGCGCTTGATCATAGGTAAGCTGTGCACTGTCAAACTCATTGGCCGAAATCACTCCTTTATCAAACAGTTCTTTTTGTCGGAAATAAATACTCTTCTGACTTTCAAATGCAAGGCGTGCTGTTTCCACAGAAGTCCTTGCCGCATTGATGTTGTTTTTAGCCGAGCTCAATGAATTAATATTAGGCACTACTTTTACTTTAGCGATTAAATCACCTGCCTCAATCACATCGCCAGCTTCCACATAAATTTCATCAATAATCCCTGAAATATTAGGCTTAATTAGCACCTCTTCCTTGGGAACAATACTCCCTGTCGCCACTGTCTTTTTAATGACACTTCCTTTAGACGCAGACTCTGTGGTATAGGTAACAGGGTCTTCCTGATTTTTTTGATAGAGATAATAAATACCTCCAATGCAGCCTAAAACTATTATGGCAAGTAAAATTACAGTTCCTACTCTTTTCATTTTGTATCGTATTATTTGATTGTTGTTAGTTTAATCGGTTCGCAAAGCATCGACAGGTTTCATTTTGGTTGCTCGAGTAGCGGGAATTAACCCTGCTAATACTCCAGAAACAATTAATATGACAAATGCCGTTACAACGACTCCTATTTGAACAGAAGGGTTGGCAAAGTTATCCACTGGACCAACACTGTCTAAAATTGCATTCATTACCCAAATAACAAAAGCCGCAAAAGCGATTCCCGCCATACCAGAGACAATAGTTAAAAAGACAGATTCTTGTAATATTTGCAATCGAATGTTCCAAGGCGTCGCCCCCAATGCACGACGAACTCCTATTTCCTTGGTACGCTCTTTCACTACAATGAGCATAATATTACTTATTCCAATGGCTCCAGAAATTAGAATCAGTGATCCTACAACATAACCCACGACCGAAAGAATACTGAATAACCCGCTGATACGCGCAAATCGTTCGGCTAAATCAAAACTCCCAATAGCGCGCTTATCTTCAGGGTGTACACTTCGTTGTTCGCGCATTATGGACATTATTCTAGGTTTTAGTCCTGTAATACTTGTATTATCGTGAGCTGTTATAGCCATCCACCCAACATTATCTGCCCTGTTGAAAGCTTGAGAAAAGGTAGAAAAAGGCACGTATATAGTATTTGCATCCTCCTCTTCATCTCCATTACTATTT
>JAHZIZ010000017.1 GCA_022601215.1 Bacteroidota bacterium | reverse complement strand
TTCACAATCTATTTTAAAAGCAGAGCGTCTTGTCCTTAATGCAATGCAACGCATGAGTGCCATAGCGACTAAAACTAACAAGTATGTTACACTTTTAGATGGAACAGGAACTAAAATTTTAGACACTCGTAAAACGACGCCTGGAATTAGAGCGCTTGAAAAATGGGCTGTAAAAATAGGAGGTGGGGAGAATCATCGTTTTGCATTATATGATATGGTGATGCTTAAGGATAATCATATCGATTTCTGCGGAGGTATCACCAAAGCCATAGAGCAGACTAAATCCTATCTTTTGGATCGCAGTTTAGATCTTAAGATTATCGTAGAAGCCAGAGATTTGGATGAAATAAAGGAAATACTAACGGTTAACGGGGTATATCGTATTCTTATCGATAATTTTAATTATGATGATACCCGAACTGCTGTACAATTAATAGGAGATCAGTGTTTAACCGAATCTAGTGGCGGAATTACCTTGGAGACTGTACGGAAGTATGCCGAATGTGGTGTTGATTATATTTCGAGTGGGGCGCTAACACATTCAGTATATAATATGGATCTGAGTTTAAAAGCGGTATAATGAGTTCAGAAATTGAACAAAGACTTGCTAAAATTCCTGCTGTAAATTGGGTTGTCCGCCTATTAAAACTAGTCGTGTTACCAGGGTTTAATGGTCTTTCATTCTATGATTTGTTAGAGACCTATGTTGTTGGAATTATAAAAGGTACGTTTTCTTCGCGAGCAAGTTCTATTTCTTATAGCTTTTTCATTGCCATTTTCCCATTTTTACTGTTCATTCTTAACCTCATACCTATGATTAGGATTGAGAATTTTCAGAATCAATTTTTAAGCCTTATACAGCGCGTATTACCAGCACAGACTCAAGAGTTCTTTATGCCCGTTATTGAGGATATTGCTTTAAACCCGAGGAGTAGCTTATTATCATTTACTTTTTTTCTAACCTTATTTCTCGCATCTAATGGAGTAAACGCTATTTTTAGTAGTTTCGAATATTCGGTGCATGTTACGATAAACAGGAACTTCTTTAAGCAGTATTTAGTTGCTATTTTAGTGTCTATCTTTTTGGCATTGTTGTTGCTTATCACTGTTGGGTCCGTTCTTTATGGAGAATTTTTAATCAGAGAATTAAAGGTTAATGCCTATATAGAGAATGACTTTGTTTGGATTAGTATGTTACAGTATACGGTCTTTGTAATTATGTTGTATGTTGCGATCTCCACTCTATATCATTTTGGAGTAAAAGAAGGGCGAGAGTCCCGTTTCTTTTCTATAGGAGCGCTTATTACAACGTTATTGTTTATGTTAACGACCTATTTATTTGGTATCTATATAGACAACTTTAGTAATTATAATGAGTTATACGGGTCTATTGGAGCACTTTTAATAATGATGTTTTATATTTGGATCAATTCAAACTTATTATTGCTGGGATTTGAGTTAAACATTTCGTTGCAACGATTGAAGGATAAATGCATTACTTAAACTATTAAATCAATAATTATAAATTACTACTTATGAAAAATCTATTATTAGCTTTTGTCGCTGTGTTAACGTTGAATACGGCTTCGGCGCAAACGCAAGTGGGAGAGGTTACTCTTCCTAATACGGTGAATTTCGGATCGCAGGATCTGTCATTAAACGGTTCTGGAATTAGAAAGAAGGCTTGGTTTAAATTATATTCAGCTGGATTGTATTTAAAAAGTGCGTCTAGTGATGCCAATGCCATTATCAATGCAGATGAGACCATGGCTATTAAACTTCAAATTACATCAAAACTGGTATCTAGCAAGAAGATGAAAGGTGCTGTTAATGATGGTTTTGATGCAGCGTTGAATGGAGATACTTCTTCTCTAGCTTCGGAAATCGATACGTTTATCAGTTTCTTTAATGAAGATATCGTAGAAGGAAATGTATTTGATATTACGTATCAAAAAGGAAAAGGAGCCGTTGTGTATAAGAACGGTGAAGAAAAAGGAGTGATTTCTGGGTTGGCTTTCAAGAAAGCATTGTTCGCAATCTGGTTAGGTAGTGATCCAGCGGATGATAACCTAAAAGAAGGATTCTTAGGAAACTAATATGAAGACTATCTACGTATTACTCGCATTATTGTTAGTGACTTCGTTTAGCTGGAGCCAAGATGTTTTCGGGAAATGGAAGACTGTTGATGATGTTTCCGGTGAGGCAAAATCTATACTCGAAATCTATGAAGAAGATGGGAAAGTATATGGTAAAGTCATAGAGATCCTTAATAAGGACCGTCAGGATGCACTTTGCGAGGATTGTTCTGGTGAAGACAAGGATCAACCCGTATTGGGGTTAACCATTATTAAAGGTCTCGAGAAAGATGATAATGAGTATAACGGGGGAAAGATTCTTGATCCAGAAAATGGAAAGTTATACAAATGTTACATCACTTTGGAAGATGACGACAAGTTAAAAGTGCGTGGATATATTGGATTCTCTCTGTTAGGGAGAACACAATTTTGGTATCGAGTCGACTAAATATTGTTTATAACATTGAAGGAAGGCTGTTCATTAATTGGACAGCCTTTTTTAATTTTACCTAGTATTATAAACGCGATTCATTGTACTTCATAGACGTCATTCTTCCCATCCCTTTAAAGCAGCACTTTACGTACAGTGTTAACAAGGACGAAGCCTATTTTCTAAAGCCTGGTATGCGCGTAGCCGTTCCATTTGGTAAGTCAAAGGTCTATACTGGAATTGTTTACGGAGTGCATCAAAATGACCCGCCAAGTTATGAAACCAAGTCCATAGATCAGATACTCGATGAAACGCCCATCATCACCACAATACAATTAAAGCACTGGGAATGGATGGCTAATTATTATATGTGCACCTTGGGAGAGGTTATTAGAGCCGGTCTACCTAGTGCACTTTTATTAGAGAGTGAAACTATTATTAGTTTGAACCAAGAGGCGGTCGTTGACGAAAACAGTTTTACTGACGATGAGTTTCTACTTCATGAAGCATTGCAAAACCAATCTTCACTTCATATTAATGATGTTCGATCAATTTTGGATCAAAAAAATGTAGTGAAGGTAATTGAGCAGTTGTTGCAAAAAGAGGTTGTGGTTGTGCAAGAAGAAGTAGTGGAACAATACAAGCCTAAATTGAAACGTTATGTGAAACTGAGAGGTGTCTATAGCGAGGAAATTGCTTTGAGGGAATTGTTAGACTCTATGTCCAGAGCCCCGAAACAACGACAGTTACTGATGACTTTATTTATGTTGTCTGCCTCGGAAAAAAATGTTGATACGATTACTCTTCAGAAAAAATCTAAAAGCACATCAGCGGTAATAAAAACGTTGATAGATAAAGGTGTTTTGGAAGAATATTTTCTACAAAAAGATAGAATAGAATATACGGGAGGCGCGGCCTTGGAAGTAAAGAAACTTAGCCAAGCACAACAAAAAGCGCTAATAGAAATTAAGTCGTCTTTTGAGCAACAAGATATTACGCTTTTACATGGAGTAACGTCTAGTGGAAAAACGGAAGTGTATGTGCAACTTATAGAAGAGCTTTTGGCCACTGGGAAGCAAATTTTATATATGTTGCCAGAAATTGCATTGACTACACAATTAATCACCAGATTGCAGGCTTACTTTGGAGAAAAGATTTCGGTATACCACTCTAAGTATACTTTAAATGAACGAGTCGAGGTGTGGTACAATGTATTGGGAGAAAAAGCCAAAGCGCAGCTCGTAATTGGAGCTCGATCTTCCTTGTTTTTACCCTTTCAGAATTTGGGTTTCGTCATTGTTGATGAGGAACACGAACCTTCCTTTAAACAATACAACCCAGTACCACGTTATCATGCGAGAGATACAGCGATTGTATTAGCCAATATGCATCAAGCAAAAGTTGTGCTAGGGTCGGCTACTCCTTCTTTGGAAACATATTACAATGCATCCGAAGGCAAGTATGGCTTGGTGTCTTTGACGGAGCGCTATGGGAAAGTGTTGATGCCAGATATAGAATTGGTGGACATCAAAGACAAGATGAAGCGTCGACTCATGACGGGACATTTTAGTGATCGATTATTAGAGGAAATTCAAGAAGCTCTGGCCGAAAAAGAGCAAGTAATTCTTTTTCAAAACAGGAGGGGTTTTTCTCCCGTTGTAGAATGTACAACTTGCGGGGTATCCCCTCAATGTACCAATTGCGATGTGAGTTTGACTTACCATCAGTATAAAAATGAACTTCGATGTCATTACTGTGGCTATGCTATGGCGATGTTGGTTGGTTGTATGGCTTGTGGTAGTCAAACGATGGATAGCAAAGGTTTTGGCACGGAGCAAATAGAGGCAGAGCTAAAAGAGTTGTTTCCTACAAAGAAAATTGCTCGTATGGATCAGGATACGACCAAAGGAAAACATGCCTATGCCAAATTAATTGAACGTATGGAGGAAGGTGAGATTGATATATTGGTAGGGACTCAAATGTTAGCCAAAGGTTTGGACTTTAGAAATGTAAGTTTGGTTGGAGTTTTAAATGCGGATAATTTATTGAACTTCCCTGATTTTCGAGCTCACGAAAGAAGTTTTCAGTTGCTGCAACAAGTCTCCGGTAGGGCCGGTCGTACTCAAAAACGAGGTAAGGTAATCATACAAAGTTACAATCCTTATCATCAAATTTTAAAACAAGTGAGTGTGAATGATTATGCAGGGATGTATAATGAGCAAACGGAGGAGCGGTATCAATATAAATACC
>JAHZIZ010000016.1 GCA_022601215.1 Bacteroidota bacterium | reverse complement strand
TTTAGCATGATCATATCTAACGGAGGATTACTTCTTAGAATAATTACATCAAACCCGGCTAAAGGAAGCATCTCGTCGTAAAATTCGGATTTATTATGAAAAGACTTTAAGTTGTTTGAAACCTTTTCTGGTCGTTTCAAACACCTACAAAAGGCGAAAGCTACACTATCTCGAATGGTAAGATTAGCTGGCGTTGTAATAGCTACACCATGTTTACGCTTCGCAAACTCTTGAATCATTGCTAGGGTCGAGTCGTTTTCTGGGTCCATTTCTTCCCAGGGATACATAATAAAACAAACGTTCATAGATGGGTGTTTTTAGAAAATTAAATATACTAATTCTTCGTAAAAAACAATCCTATAAAAATTTACTAATTACAACGCACCACAATATTGTCTATATAAAAGTATTCATCGTCAGCCCAGTTCTGAGTTCTTACTCGAATTACTAATGATGTCCCAGTGATACTCGAAAGGTTAAAAGCGATGGTTCCAGAAAAATTATCGGCTATGGTATGGTTTGCATTTCCATAAGTTGAAAAATTGGGCACCTCTATAAAGGAACTCCCTCCATCGGTGGATATTTCAATATCTATATAGTCGGATTGAGTATTTCCACAATTAAAATCAGTCGTATGAAGAGCCACATCATATTCTAATGGCCCAGACTCTCTCAAATCCATAGACACTACTATATTTGTATATCCTGTGATATTAATATTCTGGGTTTCGAAACGAAAAGCTCCATTCGTATCTTTTATAACGAGTTCACCTCCCTGCACCAATCCGTAATCATTAGCATCTATTAATAATCCGGGCAGAGCCGGGGTATTACTGCCAAAGGAATCAAAACTGGTCAATGTCCACTTACTCACACCTGCAGGGTAATCTCCATTTGAAGAACTCAAACCAGTAACACCAGTATCGGCTAGGTAGGATTGAAAATTCTCAGTGAACAGTATATCATTGCATTCACTCGGGCAATATATGCTTCTCCAAGCTTGGGCATAGGCATCATATACCTCCCAACACCTTTTACCTGTTAGCGGGTCACTTACATAAACCATCAATCCGTCATCGGAATTGTCGCTCATTGAAACAGGGATTAAAGCTTGTTGAGCCTCCGTAACAACAGGCATCAAAAAACCGCCAAATCCACCTGAGCTATTCTGTGCATTAACATCTAATACGGTTGCCAATGACGTAGATGTATCGCCAATAATAACCTGGGCGTGCATTAAATCTATTGGGGCCAATACTACTAGTAGCCAAAGAAAAATTTGCTTAATTGTTTCCATAGACTTCAACATCATCAATAATCCAAATTTCATTCCCATCCGTGTTCTCCATTATAATTCCAACCAATAGATTGGCACTATTAGGAATACCGTTTATTTCTAAAGTGGAAATTCCTGTACCCCCCGAGGTTGAAGAAAATGTAGTTGTTACGTTGTCACCGTCATAGGTGTGCGTAGCATTTCCAGTAGCATCATAATCCCATCTTCGATTGGGCCCTCCTGAATCGACTGTCATTTCAAGAGAAAAAGTTACACCTCCATCAAGACTTATATAAATATCCACATAATCCGATCCGTCAGCACCATTCCCAGAAGTTTTAGAAAATGAAGCCAATTTTAAAAAGACGGAAGCGTCAGAATACGCTGAGGCATCTACTGGCCCTAAATCAATATCATTAGTCGCATTGCTTACGGCATAACTTCTTGTACTGCTAACAAATTTATCGGCGTTTTGAGGATACTCTCCCGTTCCACTATTACCACTTTCATAATACCCTGCAGTATTTTCGAATAAAGCCAAGGTTGGGGTCGATGGAATCAATTCAAAATCTTGTACCCCTAGCAAAGTAGGGCCACAACTTCCAGATGCTAAAATACCTCCTTCATAAGTAGAGACAACAGGACTCCCTAAAAGTGTACCCGTCGAGGCTACAGGGGTCACTTCTATGGCAATAAAATTAGTCGCATCTGCGGCAATCAAAGTATATGTAGAAGCTGTAGCGCCTGGGATAGCTATTGCTCCTGTTCCTAGTGCGTCATTGGCTCTATACCATTGAAAGGTTGTCGTTCCTTCTGCATCGCCCTCTGTATCCGAATATGTGTAATTTGCACTTAAAGTTTCACCAACTATTTCGCAACCCGATACATGAACTAGTGATGCCACAGGGGCAGCATTTACGGGCATACAATACACATTCTCCCAAACAGCATCCACTCCGTCATACACTTGAACACACCTCGTGGTACCTTCAATAAGGTAAATCATCATTCCATCATCCGAAACCGTTACTGGAATGGTGTTCCGTTGAGCGAGATTCACTCTAGGCGGTAAAAACCCACCATAATTAGTATTATCATTTGTACTGGATACGTCTAGAACGGACGCACTACTTGGGTTGGTAGTATTGATGCCAACCTGGGCATACATTACATGGCTCACGAGGAGGAGAGCCGCCATATAAATATATTTCATTCTCTATTAACTTGGGGAATGGCAAACATACAAAGAATCACCCTCTTATCAATTCCATAGATAGTATTGTTATCAGATACTTTTTAACACTTATATTTTCGATAAACGAATTTGTTTTAAGGTCTAAAAAAAGATTCATAAGCTAATTTGTAATTGATATTTATCTAATTTTGAAAATAACAAATTATCAAAACACAATTTATGGACTATCAAAAAATAATAGATAAATTAATAGAATTTGCCTCTGAGTATGGTATAAAGGTTATCGGAGCAGTAGTCATTTGGATTATTGGATCATGGATCATCAAAAAAATATCTAAGGTCTTAGAAAAGGCCATGGCCAAATCGAACTACGATGAAAGTCTTAGAAAGTTTTTGAAAAATCTTGTGGGTTGGATATTAAAAATCCTTCTCATTCTTGCGATACTTGGCAATTTGGGTGTTGAGACCACTTCATTTGCTGCGATACTTGCCGCCGCTGGACTTGCAATAGGTATGGCGCTTCAGGGATCTTTGGCAAATTTCGCAGGAGGTGTACTTCTTATGATTTTTAAACCCTTTGCTATAGGAGATTTAATAGAAGCCCAAGGAGAATTAGGGAATGTGAAGGAAATAGAGATTTTTACTACTAAGATTGTAACTCCAGAAAATAAATTGGTCATCCTTCCCAATGGGGCATTATCTAATGGTAACATTACGAATTATAGTGCTGAAGGAATATTAAAAGTGTTTCATACCATTGGTGTGAGTTACGATGCAGACATAAAAAAGACCAAAGAGGTTTTATTGAAAGTTCTTACTGCACAGGATAAAGTTTTACAAGACCCTGCTCCCATGGTAGAAGTTTCGGCATTGGGAGAAAGCTCCGTTGATTTTGCCGTTAGGCCATCGGTTATGGCCGAACACTATTGGGATGTCTATTTTGAGACCTTAGAAAAGTCAAAAGAAGCCCTGGATGCTGCTGGAATTGAAATACCATATCCACATAGTGTTGAGATTCAAAAAAAGGCGTAATTAAAGAGTAATTGTTGTGCGCTTAGGAACTAACTCTTAAACGAATACCTCCAGAAGCCTTAATGATAGGTATAAATGGAGTAAACACTTTAATTCATTTTGCCAATTAACTAAAACAGCTCCCTAATAGGGAGCTGTTTTAGTTATCATCTTATTAGTTTTATTTCACATCTTCATAGTGATCGTCCCATTCCTTTACTTTAGGATCTCCTAGACGACCTTGAGACTTAGCCACCATCATAGAAACAGCAGCATCACCAGTTACATTTACAACCGTTCTACACATATCTAATGGACGGTCCACGGCAAATATAAGGGCTAAACCAGCTTCTGGAATCCCTGCGTACCCTAATACCCCCACAAGCATTACCATTCCCGCACCAGGAACAGCTGCCGATCCAATTGACGCTAACGTTGCGGTAGCAATAATACCTAATTGAACTCCAAAAGATAATTCTATTCCAAAGGCTTGAGCTATAAAAAGAGCAGCAACCGCCTGATAAAGACTCGTACCATCCATATTGATTGTCGCTCCAACGGGCAAGACAAAACTAGCTACCTCTTCTTCTACTCCTAAATGTTCGGTTACACGTTCCATAGTCACGGGAAGTGTAGCCGCACTAGAACTCGTTGAAAAAGCAAGTAATTGGGCAGGAGCTATTCCATTTAAAAAGAATAGAGGTGATTTTTTCGTAAAAGTTTTAACGACTAAAATGTAGACCATGATCATCATTAACAATCCACCTACAACCGATAATGCATACAATCCTAGCGCAGCAAACAAATCGGCACTTGGTGCTTCCACAACCAAGGCTGCCAACAAGGCAAACACCCCATAAGGTGCCGCAAGCATAATAAGATCAACCATTTTTAGAATAACTTCATTAACCCCATCAAAGAATTTTTTAACGGTATTTCCTTTTTCTTCAGGAATAAGAATAAGGGAGATTCCAAAAAATACTGCAAAGAAAATCACCTGCAACATATTCCTGTTGTTACTTGCTGCTTCAAAAATGTTACTTGGCACCAAGTCAATGAGCGGTTGCAACGGACCACTGGATTTCTGTTTTTGAGAGGCTTCTTGTTTAGCAGCAGCATCAGCGGCATAAGCCTCTACCAATTCATTTCTAGTTTCTTCAGTTATAGTATCTCCTGGTTTAATGGCGTTCACAACCAATAACCCAATAGAAACCGCCAAAACTGTAGTTACCACATAAGTTATAATGGTTCTTGTTCCCATTTTGGACAAACTTGAAATGTCTTTCAAATCAGTAATCCCTTTAATCAAAGCTGCTAAAATTAACGGGATAGCGATTAGTTTTAAGGCGTTGATGAAAATCGTTCCAAAAGGTTTGATCCAATCTTTCACAAACTTTGGCCCCCAATCGAAATTAATCATCAATAGGGCAAATAATACCCCTAAGACCATTCCGATAATAATCTTCCAGTGTAACGCTAATTTTTTCATAGATATAAATTATAGTTTTGAACTTCTATTTAGTAACATAAAATCTGCTAATACTAGTGCAGCCATTGCCTCGACAATAGGAACTGCCCTTGGGACCACGCAGGGATCATGACGACCTTTTCCTTGCATGGCTACCATCTTTCCTTCAGACGTAATGGTGTCTTGCTCTTGCATAATAGTAGCTACAGGTTTAAACGCCACTTTGAAGTAAATATCTTCTCCATTACTAATACCTCCTTGAACACCTCCGCTATGGTTCGTTTGAGTACTTCCGTCTTCATTAAACAAGTCATTGTGCTCACTTCCCTTTAATTTAGTGCCAGAGAAACCGCTTCCATATTCAAATCCTTTAACGGCATTAATAGAAAGCATTGCTTTCCCTAATTGAGCATGTAATTTATCGAATACCGGTTCCCCAAGACCAACAGGCACATTTTGGATGACACAACTAATGGCCCCACCTACCGTATCTCCTTCTTTTCTTATTTGTTTGATATAATTTTCCATAGTAACGGCCATTGTTGAGTCTGCCGTTCGAACTGGGTTTTTTTCTATTTCGGAAAAGTCCAACTGGTGATAAGGCGTATTGAGTTCTAAATTCCCAACCCCCGACACATACGCCGTAACTTTAATATCATTAAGAAATTGCTTTGCGATAGCTCCTGCTGCAACTCTAGAAGCCGTTTCTCTTGCTGAAGATCTTCCACCACCTCGATAGTCTCTAATACCATACTTTTTATCGTAGGTATAATCCGCATGTGAGGGTCGATATGTATCCTTTATATGGGAATAGTCATTGGATTTTTGATTGGTGTTCTCAATGACAAAACCAATTGGGGTTCCTGTCGTTTTGCCTTCAAAAATCCCAGAAAGAAAGCGAACTGAATCGGGTTCTTTCCGTTGGGTCACAATCTTAGACTGCCCGGGTTTGCGCCGTTGCATTTCGGCCTCTATGGCATCAAAGTCTAAAGAAATTCCAGCTGGACACCCATCTATAATTCCGCCTAATGCTGGCCCATGGGATTCACCAAAAGTGGTTAGTTTAAAAAGAGTGCCAAAGGTGTTTCCTGCCATAAAGTCATTTTTAACAAATGTAAAAGGTTCTGTGCAATAAAAAAAAGGGGGCAAAGAATTATTTAACTCCTCTATGCGTCATTAATAACAATAGGTTGAAAATGAGATAACCTTATGGTAAAACAAACACATCAAAATTTGAAGTTCTTTGCAATGTATTAGTTTTCAGCTTATGAAAAGAAAAATTGAAGTAGCCATTATTTCGGATGTACATCTTGGAACCTACGGCTGTCATGCAAAGGAAGTATTGCAATATCTCAACTCCATCAAACCTGAAAAATTAATACTCAATGGAGATATATTTGACATCTGGCAATTTCGAAAGCGTTATTTCCCTAAAGCTCATTTGCTAATTATTAAGAAAATAATCGCATTGGCAGCAAAAGGAACTAAAGTATATTATATCACTGGTAACCATGATGAAAAATTAAGAAGGTTTAGCGATACCAAAATGGGTAATATCGCTATCTTGAATAAACTAATACTGAATTTAGACGGAAAGAAAGCGTGGATTTTTCATGGAGATGTCTTTGATGCATCCATACAACACACCAAGTGGATCGCTAAATTAGGTGGTTGGGGATATGATATGCTCATTTTGTTAAATAGACTTATCAATGTAGTACTCATAAAGTTAGGAAAAGAGAAATATTCGCTGTCCAAAAAGATAAAAAGCAGTGTAAAAGGCGCTGTAAAATTTATTAGCAATTTTGAAAATACTGCCATTGAACTTGCCATCGAAAATGGATATGACTATGTAATTTGTGGTCATATACACGAACCAACTATTCGAAAAGTTACCACAGAAACTGGTAGTTGCACATACTTGAATTCTGGCGATTGGATTGAAAATTTAACCGCCTTAGAATATAACAATGAACAATGGCGTCTCTATCGCCATCATGACAAAAAGAACATACTCAAACCGCTTGTTATCGAGCCGGATGAAACAGACCCTCTCCCAGAGATACTTTCGGCATTATCAGCCTTCACTCAGTTTAAATAATTAGTGCCTCACGCAGCACCGAAATAGGATGTTTTGATAATCGCATGGCACCCTCCTTAATTTGATGTCTGCAGCTAGTTCCGTTCGCAACTATTATGGTGTTTTCAGCCGACTTTCGCACTGCTGGAAACAATCGCTGCTCGCCTATCGCCATGCTCACCTCATAGTGTTCCTTTTCATACCCAAAACTACCTGCCATTCCGCAGCATCCGGCATTGATAATAGTAGGTTTATAATTTAATGGAAGGTTTAACACATCAAAGGTCACCTTGGTGTTACTGAGCGCCTTTTGATGGCAGTGTACATGAATCTTAATCTTTTTTTCTTCGGAAGTAAACACTGTAGCGTCAATGTTACCTTTTTCTATTTCTGAAGCCAAAAACTCCTCTACCAAGAATGCGCAGTTTGATAGCTTCACTGCAGCCTTCTTGTCCGTGGCTAATCTAATATACTCATCCCTGAACCCAAGGATAGCAGATGGCTCCAAACCTAATAGAGGTATTCCTATAGATACCAAATCTTTCAAGGTATTGATATTCGCATCAATCTCTACCTTGGCCTCTTCCAAAAATCCTTTGCTTAGTAGCGCTCTAGCACTATCGAGTCCCATTATTAATTGAACTTCATAACCTAATATAGTTAGCAAATCCTGTGCATCTTCGGCCACCGTCACGTCATAGTAGTTGCAGAATTCATCTACAAATAAAACTATCTTCTGTTTAGTAATACTCCGCTCATTCGCCTTTCTCCTACTCGCTTTATGCTGAAAAGTTCTAGGTGCAAGCTTAGGCAAT
>JAHZIZ010000144.1 GCA_022601215.1 Bacteroidota bacterium | reverse complement strand
GCAGTACCACTATCATCTGTAAGGAGAATGTTTAACTCATTAACGGCTTTGATCTGATTGCGATCCAAAGCATCTCTAAATTCAATCACCAGCAGGGGAGTAGTAGGCGCACTTTCTTCGCAGATATCGTCTTTGGTGCAACCGCATAAGAATACAACAAGTATGAGGTTTAATATGAACTTTTTCTGCATTTAGTTTCTTTTTTCTAAAAGTACAACATTTTCAACATGATGTGTTTGTGGAAACATATCAACGGGCTGCACTTTAGTGACTCTATAGTGGTCGTCCAATAACGCTAAATCTCTAGCTTGTGTTGCACTGTTACAACTTACATACACAATTTTTGGTGCCCCAAGAGCAATGAGTTGTTCCACAACATCTTTATGCATACCATCTCTTGGAGGGTCGGTAATAACAACATCAGCCATTCCATGTGTGGCAACAAACTCCTCGTTAAATACTTTTTTCATATCACCAACATAGAAGGATGCATTTTCGATGCCATTTCTATCTGCATTTTCCTTTGCTGCGGTAATAGCATCTGGCACAGCTTCAACGCCCACTACTTTTTTGGCATTTTTGGCTACAAACTGAGCGATTGTTCCGGTGCCAGTATATAGGTCATACACCAATTCATTACCTGTTAAACCAGCAAATTCGCGAGTTATTTTATATAATTCATAAGCTTGCTCACTATTGGTTTGATAAAATGACTTGGCATTAATCTTAAATTGTAAGCCTTCCATTTCTTCAAAGATGTGATCTCTTCCTTTATAGCAAATTACCTCTTGATCGTAGATGGTATCATTTCCTTTACCATTAATTACGTATTGTAGAGAAGTAATCTCAGGAAAGGTTTTGTATACGGCATCCAACAATTGTTCTCTTTTTTCTTTTACTTCGGAAAAGAGCTGCAATAGTACCATGAGCTCTCCCGTACTGGATGTTCTAATCATAAGTGTTCTTAGAATCCCTGTCTGATTTCGAGTATTGAAAAATGCAATGTCTAATTCCTCTGCAGTTTTCTTGACGAAGTTTCTTATCGCATTACTTGGATCCCGCTGCAAGTGACATTGATTAATATCTAAAATCTTATCCCACATCCCGGGAATATGAAATCCAAGTGCATTTCGGTGCTCAATTACTTCATCACTTTGAATTTGTTCCAATGTTAACCATTTGCTATCACTAAATGAAAACTCCATTTTATTGCGATAAAAATATTGCTCGGCTGCTCCTAAGATTGGAGTAACGGTAGGTAATTCGATATGCCCTAAACGTCTTAGGTTGTTTTCTACTTCTTTTTGTTTATAGTAGAGCTGATGCTCATAACCCATGTGTTGCCATTTGCAGCCTCCACAGACGCCAAAATACTCACAAGCAGGGTTTACACGTTTGTCCGAAAGTTTACTAAAAGAGATTGCCTTTCCTTCGTAGTAAGATTTCCTTTTTTTATGGGTTTGTATCGTAGCAACATCACCTGGGACGGCATTATCAATAAACACCACACGACCATCTTCCGCCTTGGCTACGGCCTTTCCCTTGGCACCTGCATCAATTACTTCTATATTTTCTAAAACAACTCTTTTATTTCTTCTTGACATAAGGCAAAAATAAGAATAGCTATACATTTTGATTCTATAAAATGAACCTTTTTGTAAATTCTCCGTCTATAAAATAGAAATGCCTTCAATTAACGATCATAAAATCATTGACTCTATTCTGGTCTTACACTGTAAGTCAGGAAATAACAAGGCTTTTGCAGTACTTGTTAAACGATGGCATCCCAAACTTTGCAAGCAAGCCAATTGGTATGTTCGAGATGCAGACCTGGCTAAAGATATTGCGCAAGATAGTTGGAGTATCATCTATAAGAAAATTCATCGTTTAAAGGATAATAATAGTTTTGGGAGTTGGGCTTTAATGATCGTAAAACGTACTGCTCTTGATTGGCTTAGAAAAAATGCCAAAGAACACAAAGCACTAAGAAGGCACTTTGATAATTCTAATCACCATTATGTAAACAACATTTCTGTGAGCACTGTAAGTGATACGGGTCTTTTACGAAAGGCTATCATGATGTTGCCAGTAAAACAACAGGTGATATTAGATCTTTTTTATATGGAAGAATTATCCATAAATGAAATCAGTATAGTTTTAGAAGTGTCGACTGGAACTGTCAAATCTAGATTATTTACGGCGAGGGAAAAGCTTAAAACAATTTTAAAAAATAGATATCATGAAAAATAACATGGAAGAAATAGACCAATTGATAAAAGAAACATTAACAAATGAAGAGGCAAGATTTTATGACGAGTTAGAGGAGCAAAACTTGTTAGAAATGGTAGGAGGGCTTTTCAAAACTAAGTTGCGCTGGATTATGATTCTTATGAATATTGTACAAGTTATTGCGTTTGGGTTGTTTGTATATTGTCTTGTCATGTTTTTTACAACTAATGTGACTAATGAACTTATTAAATGGGCGTCTGGAGGGTTTCTTTTTTTACTAATGTCAAGTATGATAAAACTGTTTAGCTGGCTACAAATTGATAAAAATGCATTATTGCGCGAAATGAAGCGGTTGGAGTTACAAGTTTCATCGTTGTCTGGAAAAATGTCTAAATAGTGTTTTAGAGAGCAACTAAATTTTATTAATTTGCACCCAAGGATGATTTCTCTCCTCCGCTGAATTTTCGAGCTCTCGAAAAAATAAAGGTATAGAAGGAATTACTATATTTTTCACTTTAAAATTTTAATGTTATGTCAGTAGCAGAAAAAACACTGTCGCAGCAGGCGATTGATTTAGAGAACAAGTATGGAGCCCATAATTACCACCCTTTACCGGTTGTGTTAAGTAGAGGAGAAGGCGTATATGTTTGGGATGTTGAAGGGAAAAAATATTATGATTTTCTTTCGGCTTATTCAGCAGTAAATCAAGGACATTGCCATCCTAAAATTGTCAATGCCATGACTTCTCAAGCGGAGACATTAACCTTGACGTCTCGTGCATTCTATAATGATATGCTAGGGAAGTATGAGCAATATGCAAGTGATTATTTCAACTTTGATAAGATGCTTCCTATGAATACGGGAGCAGAAGCAGTAGAAACTGCTTTAAAGATCTGTCGTCGTTGGGCTTATGAAAAG
>JAHZIZ010000015.1 GCA_022601215.1 Bacteroidota bacterium | reverse complement strand
TTCGTAATCCAATAATTTCTGCGCAAAATATGCCTCACCCCAACGCCAGTCAATGAGAAGGTGTTTGCATAGAAAGCTTGCAACAAGCATTCTAACTCGGTTGTGCATATATCCGGTAGCATTGAGTTCTCTCATTCCGGCATCCACTAACACATAACCCGTTGTGCCCGTTGCCCATTTTTCGAACTCGATTTCGTTGTTTCTCCAATCAATACGATCGTATTTGGGTTTAAATGCATTGAAAACGGTATGTGGAAAGTGCCAAAGTATTTGAGTGAAAAATTCTCTCCAGATCAGTTCCTGCCAAAAGACTTCGTTTTCTTGTTGAATGGCCTTTTGAACCATTTGTCTGATACTCACTGTTCCAAAACGAAGATGCGGACCTAATTTTGAAGTGCTGTCCTTTGCTGGATAATTTCGAGTGGCTTCGTATTGCTGAATTGTTTTAGGAGAGACATCATAATCAGGTACTTTTATAGAGGAAGTAAGAAAGCCCATATTTGCTAAAGTAACATATGCAATTGAAGTATCTTGGTGTAAATTTTTAAAGTAGGGTGTTGGATTATAATTGTCGAATGTTTTAGCACTCTTAAAAGTGTGTTTCCATTTCTTCATGTAAGGTGTGTATACCACATATGGAGCACCGTCGTCTTTCGTGATTTCATCTTTTTCAAAAATCACGTGATCTTTAAAAGTATAAAATCCTATTCCTTTTTCAGAAAGAGCAGTAGAAATATCCTCATCTCTCTTTCTTGCATAGGGTTCATAATCTCTGTTGGTAATAACATTTTGCACATCATATTGTGACGTAATTTCTTGAAATGCCTTCGCTGGAGTAGCGTAGTACATGGCAATGCTACTTCCTTGCTTTTTCAATTGATTACACATTTGTTGCACTCGGTCAAAAATAAAGGAAACCCTAGCGTCATCTTCATTTAGATTGTCAAGAATTTCTGTGTCAAAAATAAATAATGGGAGTACTGGGTATGTGCCTTGTAATGCCTTACAGAACCCTTTGTTGTCCTCTAGTCTCAAATCTCTTCTAAACCAAAATATGTTGACTTTAGATTTCATCATTGTAGATTAATTGTTGAGGTTCCGCCGTCAACCCCTAATACCTGCCCTGTCATCCAAGAGGACTCTTCTCTCAATAAGAAACTTGCAAGGTTGGCGATGTCTTTTTCGGTTCCAACCCTTTTTAAGGGGTGACGTGCCCCCATCTTTAATTTTTTTCATCGTTCGATAGTAATTTATTAGCCAACGGAGTGTCCGTTAGTGAAGGCGCTATAACATTTACTCTAAAGGCAGGAGCGTATTCTGCCGCAAGCGCTTTAGCAAAGCCTTCAATGGCTCCTTTGGAGGCTGCGACACTGGTGTGAAAAGGCATTCCAACTTTTACGGCTACCGTGCTAAAGAAGACTAAGCTTGCTTGATGGGAATTCTTTAATTTGGGAAGTAGCTCTTGCACGGAGCGTATTAGCCCCAAAAAATTTATTTCCAAATCCTTTAGGAACGCATCGGGTTTTAATATTTTGAAGGGTTTTAGGTTAATACTACCAGGGCAATACACAAGACCATCTATGGTGTCAGGTAATGCTAGTGAGGAAATCTCATCTTCTAGGACATTAAATGGAAGATGAGTAGCCCCTTTGGGAATATTTTGATTGCTGCGAGAAGCAATGTAAATATTATATTCATTAGTGAGCTGCTGAGCGATTTCATTTCCGATTCCATATGAACCTCCAATAAGTAAAATATTCTTTTTCATACTTGTTTATATTTCTCCAAAGAGGTCGATTAGTTTTTTCCGTCGGTATTCAAAAATTTCATCGAGTTTGGGTCGAACAATAAAGGGGTGAATGAGTTGTCCAAACCAACCAAAAGGCACCTTGTAATCTATGATGTCTTCCATCTCTACACCTCCGTCAATTTTCTTTATAAAGTGCTTGTGATGCCACAGTGCGTAAGGACCAAATCGTTGTTCGTCTACAAAATAAGCATGGTCTTTGGCATGGGTGATTTCGGTAACCCATTTTGTTTTAATACCTAAAACAGGGGTTACAATATACTGTATGATCTGTCCAGCATACATAGGCCGATCCGCACCAGAAAGAATATGGAAACCCATGTATTCTGGCGTGATGGTTTTAAGATTATTTGGGTTGGAAAGAAATTCCCAAGCCTCATTGAGACTTATAGGTATATTTTGTTTAGAATGAAGCGTATATATTTTCAAAGCGTATTTATTTTTCAATAAAAATACACTTTGTTTATGTATTAATAATAAAAGTTAAACAAAATTTAACAACTTACTTCGGCATAGAAGTCATTTGGTTGTTCATTCTAAGCAAACGGTAAAGTTCTGAACTAATTCCTGTTTTCTTTCTTTTCCTAAATCTGAAGATTTTAGTGAGGTAACGTAACATGCTTTTTTGTTTACAATATACGAAGGAAAATTCCTCAAGTCAAGTTGTAACGCCCAAGTTTACAGTATTTTAACAGTTTTCGTCACAACATTGGTCATCTTTAACTAATTTACAGCTAATCACCGCTAAAATTGCACCGATTATCGGTGAAGCAATATAAAGCCATAAATGTTCTACATGGCCACTTACTATGGCAGGAGCGATAGACCGAGCTGGATTCATGGAAGCGCCAGTTATAGGACCCGCGAAGAGAGCTTCTAATAATACGACTCCTCCGATGGCAATTCCTGCAATTACACCAATCTCCTTGGAACCAGTAGACACGTTGATGATTACTACCATAAGGAAGAAGGTGAGCAATAGTTCGAAGATGAAAACTTTCATCACAGCAATTTGCGGAAGGGTAGTCCCTAAGTATTCGTTTTCAGGAAAAAGATACCATAGAAGTCCACTGGCCGCAATTCCTCCTATGATTTGTGCTAAGGCATAGGCCGGAACTTCTTTCCATGGAAACTTTTTTGCATAAGCAAATGCAATAGTCACGGCTGGATTTAAATGAGCTCCACTAATGTCTCCAAAGGCATAAATCATACCCATAACAATAAGCCCAAAAGTTACAGCAATTCCAAGATGTGTTACAGTTCCTTCTGTAAATTCATTAATGACAATAGCTCCTGTTCCGCAAAAAACCAAGGCAAATGTACCAATGGCTTCTGCGATGTATCGTTTTATTTTCATCTTACAAAAATAGCATACTTATTCGATCCTATTTTATGTTTTTGTTAACTATTACCCTAAAGGGCAAATTGTACCTTCGTCCCAGTGTTAATAACCATAATAATTCAACAATGAAAAAAATATTTTTTTTGGTATGTGTGGGTCTCTTATCCATAGGAGCTTATGCACAAGTTAAGACCCCTGCCGCTAGTCCTGCTCAGAAAATTGAGCAAACAGTAGGTTTAACAGATGTTAGTCTAGAGTACTCAAGGCCTTCGATGAAAGGAAGAACCATTTTTGGTGGTTTAGTACCTTATGATAAAGTATGGAGAACAGGTGCTAACGCAAATACTAAAATCACTTTTAGTGATGCAGTTCAGGTTGGTAATAGTCAACTAAAGGCGGGAACTTATGCCGTCTATGCAAAACCAGGAAAACAAAACTGGGAAGTAATTTTTTATAGCGACGCTTCTAACTGGGGAACGCCAGAAAAATGGGACGATGCGAAAGTAGCTGCTAGCGTTTCTGCTCAGGTATATCCGCTTCCAATGAAAATAGAAACCTTTACCATGTCATTCGATGATGTAATGAACGACAAGGTATCGTTAGGGATCATGTGGGAGAATGCTTATGTAGGTGTACCAATAAAGTTTCATACGGATGAGATGGTGACTGCAAGTATAGAGGACGTTATGAGCGGACCATCCGACAGAGATTACTTTCAAGCAGCAGTATACTATTTAGAATCTGATAAAGACATCAAAAAAGCTAAGATGTGGATTGATAAAGCAATTGAAATGCGTGAAAAACCAGCCTTTTGGTATCACAGACAACAGTCTTTAATCTATGCGAAAGCAGGAGATAAAAAAGGAGCGGTAAAAGCTGCTAAGACATCATTAGCACTAGCCAAAGAAGCTGGGAATGATGATTATGTTGCATTAAATACAAAATCACTTTCCCTTTGGGAAGGTAAAGCACAAATCACTGAGTAATAACAGTAGATTTATCTAATAAAAAGCCCTTCACGCGAAGGGCTTTTTTTATGTGCCGGATTTGGCATTCTTTTGCTCTTTTTGCAACTGTTTAACTACTTTTTTAATTCGTCTCTTTAATTCTTTGTCATTAGAATATAAAACGACACCCGTTCGTTTCTGTGATACGTGTTGATAGATATCACGTTTTTTCAATTCGTTCAATTCGATACTTTCAATGTTATCCATTGTGAATTCTAGAATGAGATCTTCCAATTCGGGATTCTTGTTTATATCCAATACCAATCCACGTTTGTCGTCATATAAAATACCAAATCGTATGGTGCATGAAGTTCCGCAGGGAATAGGCCCCATCACCCGTTTATCATCTAGATTGGTAATTTCTGGATGCTCAATGAGATACTCAGAATCTGAGATCATCTTTGAATAGATTAAATTGAGTTGATCGCTTAGCGTATTACTTTTCTTAAATTTTGAAATCCAAGTTTTATTGGCGCTACCTAGATTGCAATCTCCAGATCCTGGGTGCTGCGCCATTAGCGCACTCACGCATAAGAGTGTAATTAGAAATAAAAGATTTTTCATTGACGATGGTGTGCTACCCAACCAAAGCACAATGCAGGGATTATTAAAATCGTAAGAAATGGGCTACTCAAAGTTAGCCAAAAACTAAAAGTGATTTAAAAATAATACGTAGGAAGATTCTGATATTGAGGGGTTTATTCTTTACTTCTGCCAAGTCCTTGAATAAGTATTGCGATCCCCATCACTAATAATGCACCAATTGCATTAAGCCATAAGTAAGGAAGGTTAATAATCGCTACCTTATCTAACCACCAGATTCCAATCACAACCACTTGGGTAATTATGGCCGCTATAAAAGTAGCTTTACTTTTTACAAATTTTACAAAGAAGGCCAAAAGGAATACTCCGAGAATATTTCCATAGAAGATGGAGCCAATAATATTGACCAATTCAATTAAATTTTCAAAAAGATTGGCCGTGCAAGCCACACCAATAGCAATGACTCCCCATAAAAGGGTAAACCATTTACTCATCTTTAGATAGTGCTTGTCATCTCTGCCCTCATTATTCCGTTTATAGAGGTCAATGGCTGTTGTAGATCCTAAGGCATTCAGTTCACTAGCGGTAGAGGACATAGCTGCACTCAAAATGGCAGCAAGCAATAGCCCAATAAGGCCTCGTGGAATGTTGTTTAATATGAAATGAATGAACACATAATCTTTATCGTTAGTTTCGGCGGTGGAACTCGCTTTAGAAATTAAAGTTTTTGCATTGGTTCTGAGGGTAGTCTCTTCCGCGTTAAGTTCGTTGAGTTTTTCAATCCACTGCGTTTTTTCCACCTCGTTATTCGATTGGACGAATTGTAATTGTACACTTTCTATTTCCTTTTCTAAGACTGTTTTTTGTTCCTGAAGTTCTTGGTATTCGGTAGCATATTCACTTGCTAATACATCGGCCTCTGCGGCAGGATTAAAATTGAGCGGGGAGCTGTTAAATTGGTAAAAGACAAAAACCATGACTCCTATAAGAAGGATAAAGAATTGCATGGGAACCTTAAGCAAACCATTCATAATCATTCCCATCTGGCTCTCTTTAACGGATTTCCCTGAGAGGTAGCGTTGCACCTGACTCTGATCTGTTCCGAAATAGGAAAGCATTAAAAAAGTACCTCCAATGAGACCAGTCCAAACTGTATACCTGTTTTCCAAATCGAATGAGAAATCCAGAATGTCCATCTTGCCATTCGCTCCAGCAATTTCAAGCGCGTTGCTAAAGGAAACATCGAGTGGTAATAAGTTGAGTATGATTAAGAAGGCAATAAACATTCCAACGAAGATGACAGCCATTTGCTGTTTTTGCGTAATATTAACAGCCTTGGTACCACCGCTAACAGTATAAATAACCACTAAGATTCCGATAACGATGTTGAGATAGACGAGGTTCCAGCCCAGCACAGCCGATAAGATAATCGAAGGTGCAAAAATGGTGATTCCTGCAGCTAGTCCACGTTGTATTAAAAAGAATATAGCTGTTAAAGTTCTTGTTTTTAGATCGAATCGACTCTCTAAATATTCATAAGCAGTATATACCTTTAACTTGTGATAAAGCGGTATGAAAACCAAACAAATAATGACCATGGCTATAGGCAGTCCAAAATAAAACTGCACAAATCCCATTCCACTATGGAAAGCTTGTCCAGGGGTAGATAGAAAGGTTATGGCGCTCGCTTGAGTTGCCATAACACTTAAGCCAATAGTCCACCACTTGGCTTCATTTCCACCTTTTAAATAGTCATTTACACTCTTGTTTCCTCTGGTTTTATAGATTCCATACCCCACAATAAATACCAAGGTTCCTATTAATATGATCCAATCGATAGTTGTCATCCTAACTGAAATTTTTCATAAGTAGATAAAACAAAATGATATAAGAAAGATTTGCAACCAATACGATTGTATAGCTTTTTTTCCAAGTATATTTTTGAGGTGTTTCCATTAGTTGCCCAAGGATAATAAATTAGCAAATAGGCGATAGGCTCCAGAGACACCAGCGGGGAGTTCCCTGAAAAAGCTAAGTCCTGTATATATGTAGTATCCTTTTCCATGTTTTGCCACTAATAATGATCCTTTGGTTTCTGGTGCATTCTTATCATGCATACCAAGTAATGGAGTAAACTCATTTCCCCATTCGCTAGGGAAATATAAACCACGTTCTTGAACCCAACCATCAAAATCGGATGGGCTTATCTTATTGGGAGTGTTGAGGGCTGGATGTTTTGGAGATAAGATGGTAACCTCTGCATTTTCATCTGTAACTCGATCCCTTGACAGTTTAAGGTCGTAAGGGGCAAAATCATCCGTAATCAAACCTCTGGATTTATTGTATTGTACTAACAGGGTGCCCCCATTGGCTACATAGCTATTTAGGGCTTCCTTCTTAAATGTGAGTGCTTCGATAAAATTGTAAGCTCTTACCCCCATAACTACGGCATCGAACTGCTCTAAATTTCCTGTTGAAATAGTCCCAGGGTCAATAGTCGTGACCGAATATCCAATTTGCTCCAGGCTTTCAGGAATAAGATCACCTGCGCCTTTAATATATCCAATTCTTTCTCCTTTTTTCTCAATAGGGATACGCGCTAACTTAGCCTGAGACGGCATTAACACACTTTGATAAGGTATGTGATCATAGTCTATGGTTATCAATTCTTTGTTGTGAAATGTGTCACCAATTTGAACTAATGGCTTGAGGTATCCCTCGCTTTGATTCTTAGGAGGAGTAATTTTAAATTCTATAGTTTGCGTACTTCCTTTTACCCCTAGGGAAAAGGCTTGACTAGCCGGAGATACCACCCATCCTTGTGGGTGTTGTAAGGTGACTGTACCCGTAGTATTTTCTTTGCCAGCCGTTAATATAACGGGGACTGTTCTACTTTCTTCTGAAGAGAATATTAATACTTTTTCAGGCACGGAAGAAGTAACTGGTGGTAGCACTTCGAAGGGTCTATATACTTCACCTTTTACAGGATCGTTAAATTTATGAACTAACTCTCGAGTAAAAGTAATGGGAACGTCGGCAATGGAAAGATTAAAGTGTATTGGGAATTGTTGAGTTCTTTCTGGTTGTCCAATTAACTCCGAATCATCAACACGGTACATACCAAGTGAACCTTCTTGGTTTAGCCAGTATGGAGCACTATAGCCGCTCGCCTGAAATGTTTTTTCAACACTCTGAAAAGTTTCTTTTTTGTTTTCTGTGAGCGGAGTTGGCATTAACTGTGATGGAAATTGGATGATGCTCGAAGTAACACCGTGAAGTTGTATGGCTACCGAAGAGCGATTGACGGCCTCAATGGTAACAGCAACTGATCCCCCTGGAGCGGCACTTTGTTGGTCGGCAACAGCTTCTAGAAACAATCCTGAACAGGCACTAATAATACCTTTAATTTCTTCTGTTTTAATTTTTTTCCAATGGGAATCTTCTAGCTTTTGAATAAGCTGATAAGCTTCCATTAATTTTGGAACACAAGCAGATGGATTTTTGAAATCAAAATCTTCCTCCACTTCCTTTAATATTTTACCAATTGCCGCTCCACCTTTTAATCGGGTCCAAGTGGTATTCACCCCATCAAACATATCAGTTTTGTTCTTCGGAAAGTCTCCTTTAAGAAATTCTAAGTATTCGGTCTGACTCCCACGTCTACCGGTATTGCCAAATCCTTGGGATTTGTGATTACTCCTACTTAAGGCCGCAATTTCTCCATTGGATAAACCAAGGCTAGGGTAGTAGGTTCCCGATTCTATTTCTATGATATTGGTTTTATCGGCTTTGGCAAATTTTT
>JAHZIZ010000143.1 GCA_022601215.1 Bacteroidota bacterium | reverse complement strand
ATTTTGAGCTCCTGTATCAAAACCTACAAAAGTGTTTTCAAGGCCAGTACTATTCTGACCAGCAGAGGGACCTACATAAGTACTTAGGTCATTTGGGTCTCCAGCTCCAGAATTAGTACCATAATTGGTATGTTGAGCATTCGCTCCATATAAACTTCCAATTAAAATTGTGGTAATCATTAATTTTTTCATATTCGACATTTTTAAATAGTTCTACGTTTCAATTTTTACACTACAAATCTCCATAAGAGGAAGCTGCAAAAACATACCATAATCATGGTAATTTTAGATACATTGATCCTATCTCAAGTAAAAGAAACAAGTTTTTAATTATGTTTCGTCAGTGTAATCTTATCCAACTCATTTAAACCTTTTAGTTAAAATCAAGTCAATATTGTTATAAAACGCTTCTATTCAGTATATTTAAAATCACTTTAACCCCCAAAACACTGGGCCTATGGAAATTGCAAACAACCCTTCATGCAATACGGCAACTTTAACTCCCTATCTTCCGGATGGTACAAATCCCTGGAATACCTCTAAAATAAAACATGCCTTTAGACGACTAGGTTTTGGTGCCACCATGACTCGTGTAGATGATGCACTTTCGGATACACCCAACGATTTTATAGATTCCTTAGTAGATGGAGCTGATGCGCTACCACCGACGGGTGCACCAGCGTGGGCCTTCTGGGCGTATAGCGATTTTAACGATTTTGATACTGAAAATCAACAATATATTTCCGATTGGAGATTGCAAACGGGAAATGACTTTCTTGCTGAAGACTTCAGAGGACGGCTTGTATTTTTCTGGATGAACCACTTTGTTACCGAACTAGAAACGGTCTTTTATGCCCCATATATGTTCCAATATTATAACCTCATTCAGACGTTCGCACTGGGTAACTTTAGAGAATTTGTTCGAGAAATGGGGCGAGACAACAATATGTTAATCTATCTAAATGGTTTTGAAAACACCAACGTTAATCCTAATGAAAATTACGCCCGGGAACTTTTCGAACTATTTACTCTAGGAGAAGGGAATAATTATACACAACAGGATATTATAGAAGCCTCCAGAGCACTTACCGGCTATAACCACTGGGCAGAAGTGGGAGCGGACATCTATTTCGATACGAGTACTTTTGATGATGGAGTAAAAGTTATTTTTGACCAGGAAGGGACTTGGGGCTATGACGACCTTATCAATATCCTTTTTGAACAACGTTCAAGCGAAATTGCTACTCATATATGTACAAAACTCTATAAATTCTTTGTGAGTCCGTCGGTAGATGAACTCGTTGAAAGTGATATCATCGCTCCTTTAGCACAAACCCTAATCGACAATGATTTTGATATGCTTCCTATGTTTAAACTCTTGTTTAAAAGTGAACATTTTTTCGATGATCGAGCAGTTGGAGTCATTATAAAAAGCCCCGTAGATGTCATTTTTAGCTATGTAAATGACACCCAGTTTTTTCATGATTCGCAAATCATGGAGGCCTTCCTTTATTATGCCGGTCTAATGGGACAAGAAATCTATGATCCACCCGATGTGTCTGGTTGGCAACGCGATGAAACTTGGATCAATAGTTCCACACTTTCTGGGCGTTGGCAACTCATGGAGTTCTACCTCTTTTTTCTATACGATAACGGATTCGAATTCACCCTTGTCCAATTGGCAAGAGATCTATCCAATGACAGCAATGATCCTGATTTCATAACTCAAGTTATGGTCGAGCATTTTGTAAGTAAGACGCTGCATACTGCTACAGATTATGATATAGCAACGGATATTTTTAAATGGGATATCCCTCAAAATTATTACGATGACGGAACCTGGAATCTCAGCTGGTCAACAGCACCTTTTCAGTGCTTCTTATTGCTGACTCATATTGCGAGAATGCCCGAATTTCAACTTAAATAATCCTGCTATGTGTAACAATCATCATATCCCAAAACAACCTTCTGCATCAAAAGAAGATCATAGACACGATCAAGAACACAGTACCTGGAATCGCCGTTCCTTTATCCAAGCCCTGGGGCTAGCAGGAGCCGGCAGTGTTGTACTGGGTGGTGCCAATGTAGCCGCAGCACAACCCTCTCCCTTATCAGTCGCATTGGCCGAAAGTGAAAACGACCGAATCCTTGTGATTGTACGTCTCAAAGGTGGAAATGACGGGCTGAACACCGTAGTACCCGTATACGATTATGACGTATATGCTAATCTAAGGCCCACAATTAGACATGATCAGAATGATTTGATTATGTTGAACGCCGATTTCGGAATTCCAAACTATATGAATCCCTTGGAAAGTATGTGGGGTGATGGAAAAATGAAAATTGTAAACGGCGTTGGTTACGAAAATCAAAACCTATCTCACTTTAGAAGCAGTGATATTTGGGCTTCCGCCGAACCGAATGATTTTGAGCCTACTGGATGGTGGGGTCGCTATTTTGAAGACCTCTACCCAGATTACTTAATTAATCCGCCAGAAACACCGCCTGCCGTTCAAATTGGCAGTATTGGAAACCTCGTTTTTGAAGGTAATGAAAACAATTATGCCTTTGCCGTTGCCAATCCTGAGCAATTGGCAAACGTAGCCGAGAATGGTACTGTTCATGACGTTTTGGACATTCCTGATTGTGTATATGGAGATAAACTCCTTTTTATGCGATCTACCACGAACACCACTTTTTTATATGCCGATGTAATTAATCAGGCCTATATGGGAGCCGATAATGACGCTCCCTACGATCCTGAAGCCGAATTAGCAAGTCAACTGGCTATCGTAGCTAGACTTATAAAAGGAGGCCTAGGCACCAAAGTATACATGGTAACTCTTAATGGGTTCGACACACATGCCAACCAAGTAGAAGATCATCAAACCCTATTAGACGATTTGTCTAATTCGATGAAAAACTTTTTCGATGATTTAGCTGTAGGAGGTATGGATAATGAGGTATTAGGGATGACCATTTCTGAATTTGGTCGTCGCCCATACGAAAATGGAAGTAATGGTACCGATCATGGTGCTGCTTCTCCCGTAATGCTCTTTGGCCCTGCCCTTGAAGGCAATGGCTTTGTGGGGGAGCACCCAGATTTGAGTACTTGGGATCAAAATGACAACCTAATTCCATCAACGGATTTTCGAGATGTTTACAGCAGTGTTTTAACGAATTGGTTCTGTCTCGACCCTTCGGTCTTAGACGTGATTCTTTTAGGCCAGACCTATGAAAATCTTGATCTAGGATTTGATTGCACTACATTAGGTGGGTCGGACTTCAGTAATGTTACCAGAATGGTACATCGTCCAACTTATGATAATAATACCACTTATATTGAAATACAAATGCCAATAACGGCTCATGCCGATATCCGTTTGTATGATATCTTAGGCAAAGAAGTAGCAAGACTGAAAAACGAAATGTTATTTCCGGGACGTCATAAAATTGATGTGAAAGCAGCGACCAATACCCGTCTTAATTTTGGGCAGTATATATATAGAATCCAAATGGGTGGACAAAATTATAGCAAGTCCATTATCATCAAATAGCCTTCCTTTATTTAGGAATAAAAGCTCTCCGTTCTAACGGGGAGCTTTTTTGTTACTTCTGCTTTCCTGCCGGATAAATTGATTATTTTTGTGCCTTTACTTTCTAATACTATGAGCCAAGACATCCAAAGAATTACAATTACCGCCGCATTACCTTATACGAATGGACCTGTACACATAGGACATCTGGCTGGCGTCTATGTTCCGGCAGATATCTATGCACGTTTTCAACGTATCCAAGGTCAGGACGTTGCGTTTGTATGTGGTAGTGATGAACACGGAGTGCCAATAACCCTAAAAGCAAAAAAGGAAGGGATTACACCGCAACAAGTAGTGGACAAATACCATGGCATTATAAAAAAGTCCTTTGAAGATTTTGGTATCACGTTCGACAATTATTCTCGTACCACAGCTCAAATTCACCATGACACCGCAAGTGAATTCTTTAAAAAACTTTATGACGAAGGTAAATTTGTGGAAGAAGTAACCGAACAACTATATGATGCCGAAGCCAACCAGTTTCTTGCCGACCGATTTGTAGTGGGAACTTGCCCAAAGTGTGGAAATGAAGAAAGCTATGGAGATCAATGTGAAAATTGTGGGACTTCTCATAATGCCACGGATCTTATCAATCCTAAAAGTGCTATTACTGGTGCTATCCCTACCCTAAAGGAGACAAAACACTGGTTCTTACCCTTAGATCAGTATGAAGGATGGCTCAAAGAGTGGATTCTGGAAGAGCACAAAAAAGATTGGAAAACTAATGTCTACGGGCAGTGTAAATCTTGGATCGATGATGGTCTGCGTCCTCGTGCTGTTACTCGTGACTTAGACTGGGGGATACCCGTTCCTATTGATGGAGCAGAAGGAAAAGTATTGTACGTCTGGTTTGATGCACCTATAGGTTACATTTCTGCCACTAAAGAATGGGCAGCCCGGGAAGGAAAAGACTGGGAACCTTATTGGAAGGACAAAAACACAAAACTGTTGCACTTCATCGGTAAAGATAATATTGTATTTCACTGTATTATTTTTCCAAGCATGTTGAAGGCAGACGGAAGTTATATTGTTCCTGAAAATGTACCGGCTAACGAGTTCCTAAACTTAGAAGGAAATAAGATTTCTACGAGTAAAAATTGGGCAGTATGGCTACATGAATATCTAGAGGACTTCCCTGGACAACAGGATGTACTTCGCTATGTATTAACTGCCAACGCTCCCGAAACCAAAGACAATGATTTTACTTGGTCGGACTTTCAGCAACGAAACAACAGCGAGTTGGTGGCGATCTTCGGAAATTTTATCAACCGAGCAACAGTGCTTACACACAAATATTATGACGGTGTGATTCCTGAACCAGGATCTCTAACCGAAGTAGACGAGCAAACCCTAAAAGAGCTAAAAGCCTATCCGGCTGTCATTGAAAGTTCTATTGAACGCTACCGTTTTAGAGAAGCCCAACAAGAACTGATGAATGTCGCTAGACTAGGAAATAAATACCTAGCCGATGAAGAACCTTGGAAGACCATTAAAACAGATGAGGAACGTACAAAAACTGTGATGTTTGTAGCGATGCAAATAGCAGCCGCTTTAAGTCATTTATGCGAACCCTTTTTGCCACATACTTCGGCTACACTTAAAAGTGTTTTAAATATTGCCGGAAATGACAATGAGTGGCGTTATATTTCGGTGAGACGTTTTCTTTTAGAGCCTGGACATCAAATTGCGCCTTCTCAATTGCTCTTCAGTAAAATTGAAGACGATCAGATACAAAAACAACTAGATAAACTAGAAGCCAGTAAAAAAGCAAATGAAGCTATGAATGCCACTGTCGAACCTCAAAAAGATACCATTCAATTTGATGATTTTACCAAACTGGACATGAGAGTAGGTACCATTATCGAAGCTGAAAAAATGCCTAAAGCTAAAAAATTATTAGTGTTAAAGGTGGATACGGGTATTGACGTTCGCACTATTGTTTCAGGAATTGCCGAAAGCTTTTCCGCCGAAGAAGTGATAGGAAAGAAAGTGACAGTATTGGTGAATTTAGCCCCTAGGGCTTTACGCGGTGTAGAAAGCCAAGGAATGATTTTAATGACCGAAACTCCTGATGGAAAATTGGTGTTTGTAAATCCGGATGCTACAGACGAAGGTACTATGGTAAAAAATGGCGCTACTATAAACTAGTAAGCATGAAAATTATACTTCTTCTTACTGGGCTACTTTTTTCCAACATGTTTATTGGCCAAGAAACGGTTCTTAGCATTCCGAACCTCAATGGCAAGATCAAACAGTCCTTTGTCGTCCTTGATGAATCTACAGGCAATATTGCTGTCTTCATGGATGACGGTGCACATATTACGGGCAGGTTGTATAATGAAGAATTTCAGTTAATCGCCTCAGCAGAGAGTAAAAGACGACCCAATTTTTCCAAGCAACTTATTGGCTACGAAATTAAAGGAGACACCTTTAATCTTCTCATGCGATCTACGGCAGGAAGACTATTTGGATTACTCACTTTCGATTTTTCCCAAGAAGTAGTATTAACTCAAGAAATAGCTTTCAAATTTCGAAATGAACAATACATCGACGCACTAATTTATGATAATAGAGTGCATATGATTAGTGTTTCAGAAAAGAAAAACGCGTTTAATATCTATACGTTAGAATCTAATCTCGAATTTTCACATAAGGAAATTGTCATTCCCGATGAGAAATTATTAAATCGTAAAAACAGACCCGTTTCCTTATTTAGCTTACTATCCAAAGAAGAAGCCGCTGGACCCGTTATTGATATGAATACTATCAACAATGACACTCCCAATGCCCTTGAAGCTGGAACTAAGGCTTTAAAATTATACAAACAGGGAACTATTGTTACATTTACTTCAGACAAGTATAATGAATTCACTCATTTAATTACAATTGATGTAGAATCATTGCAATTCGATGTAACTCGTATAGAAAAACACTCTTTTGGTGGATCGAGACTCGGTGTTAAATCGAATAGTTTTTTTAAAAATAATATCCTATTTCAAATTATAACAAACGGAAAAGCACTACATATAAGGGCATTGGATGTTGCTACCAAAACTATTCTAAACGAATATAACGTTCAGAAAAAAGAATCTATTTCGTTTAAGAACACTCCTATCTACAAACCTGGAAGCAAAGAAAAAAGTTTGCGTCCAGAAGGTGAAACTAGCACCTTTTTAAAGAGAATTTCTAATAATTATGTTGGAATTACAGTCTATGAACGTGATGGAAACTATGAAGTGACTTACGGAGCCATCATTGTCAAGGAAGACACGGGGGCTATCATTGTTGGTGGGTTACTTTTTGGTGCCATTGGTGCGGTAGTTTCTACTGCCATTATGAACGATGCGTCCAACTCTTTTGCCCAATACAACAGTTCTAATACATTGAGAACAACCGGTCTATTTGATACTTCCTTTAAAAACATTGAAGGGGAAATAAAAAATAACGTCTTTGACAACATTCAGCGCTTTATTCAACCACAGATTCATAAAATAAATGCACCCACGGTATTTAATAAAGACAACCACTACTATTTAGGGTTTAGAATTAAAAATGCCAACACCTACTATATGGTGAAATTTGAGGAATAGTACTAATGCTAAAAATAGCCTACCATCCTATTTTTAAACACAACCTTCCACTAGGGCATCGATTCCCGATGAGTAAATACGAGTTGTTACACAGACAGCTATTGCACGAAGGAACTTGTGATTCCAATAATTTTTTTGAGCCAGGGATGCCTTTAGATAACCATTTACTACAAGTACATACGAAAGAATACATTGATGCACTTCGCGGGTTGACATTAGACAAACGAGCCGCCCGAAAGATTGGATTCCCTCTTTCAGCAAAGCTTGTTGAACGAGAGCATATCATTACCCAAGGTACCATTGAGGCTTCTATTTATGCCTTACAACACGGCATTTCAATGAACATTGCTGGAGGCACCCATCATGCCTATACCGATCATGGTGAGGCGTTTTGCCTTTTCAACGATCAGGCAATTGGCGCGCGTTATCTTCAGAATAAAACCATAGTATCCAAAGTTCTTATTATTGATTTGGACGTACACCAAGGAAATGGAACAGCGGAAATTTTTCGAAAAGATGATTCAGTGTTTACTTTTTCTATGCATGGTGCCAGTAACTACCCCTTCAAGAAAGAAGAAAGCGACTTAGACATTGCACTTCCCAACGACACGAAAGACGAAGATTACCTCTCCATACTTAAAGAGACAATACCAAGGTTATTAGAGCACGTTCAACCTGAGTTTATATTTTACTTAAGTGGTGTAGATATTTTAGCGTCGGATAAGCTGGGTAAACTAGGATGTACAATGGCTGGATGTAAGGAGCGAGATCGGTATATAATTCAATCTTGCAAAGATCACGAAATTCCGGTACAAATTAGTATGGGAGGAGGCTATTCACCAGACATAAAAACCATTATCGAGGCGCATGCTAACACCTATCGTTTGGCACAAGAAATTTACTTTTAGCTACAAGTTTTGCACAAATGACTTTAGAGATTGCCCCTTTGGGATTTCCATTTTCTTTCTCAAATTATAACGATAATTATCCACACTAGCAGGACTAATATTAAGTTGTAACCCAATTTGCTTAGACGTTTGTCCTAGACGAAGCATTATGGCTACTTTCTTTTCTTTAGCAGATAGATTAGGGTATAGCTGATCTATTTTGGCGCCAAATGAATCTGTGGTTTCATCGATATGTTGGTACAGTTGTACTTTCTCTTTATTTTGCTCAATATCGCCATTGATAAAGTGCAAGGCCTCATGAACCATTTCTTTATAAGTATCATTGGTTACCTTAATCCCCTTCAATTTGGATTTGATTTTCTCTAGAAGTTCATTTTTTTCTGAAATGTGAATTGCAAACTCCGTAATCTGTTTATTCTTAAATCGCATTTCGGTGTCGAGTGCCTCCTTTTTCAACTTTAGAACTTCTTGATTCGAATTTAAAATAGCACGTCGTGCCCTGTTGAGTTTACGTTGCCTAAAGAAAATAAATACTGAAAATAAAATGGTGAGTAAAGCAATCCCAATCATCAAATAGTTCCGAGTTGTAATTTGTTGTTTCTCGATATTAGCCAGTTTTAAGCTAGATTCCGTTTGTTCCAATTCGGATACCAATTGATTGTAATTTTGTTCCACCCGCAATATGTTCAACTTTTCATTTTGCAGAGTTCGTTGCAGCGTATCCCTTAACTCAGAATATCGCTCAAAGTATGCCAGACTGTTTCTATAGTCCCCTTTTTCCTTATACAATCGTGAAACAACTCCGTACATATCGGCCTTGGATTGTTGAAAAGAATTGGTTTCCGTTTTTTCTAGGACTTCCTTTAACTCCGTAATTCCAGCCTCAATGTTATTTTCCTTTTCATAAATTTGGGCTCTTAAAATTGCCATATAACCTTCATAACTAGGAATAGACATGGTTATTACCGACTGTTGCGCAGAATCCAGATACGCCTTCGATCTGTTAAGCTCATTGGTTTCTAAATAACTATTTGCTAAATCTAAATAAGAATTTACCATAGTGTACGGGTCATCCAACACTTTACTCAACGATAGCGAGTTTAAAAACTGCCTCCTAGCTTGTGTAGGTAATCCTTGGTTTCTATACAAATATCCAAGATCACTCGTAATGCTGATCTTCCCTTCTTCATCGTCCGCCTCTTCATATTTTGTGCTAGCGCTGTCTAAATATCGCTCGGCTAATCCATATTCATCCTTTGCATTATAAATGGTCCCAAGCATATTATAATTTTGAGCCATGTAATATGCACTTTCAATCTCCTTAGCTTTTTGTAATGCGACTTTCGCGTACTTTTCAGCATTGGCATAATTATCAATATTAAAGTAAATGATGGAAAGGTCATTGTAATTGTCAGTCAAGTATTCGTGACTTTCTTCATTTTCAGGGGCCTTCTCTAAATATCGATTAGCCAATAAAATTTTCTCAAAAGCCAAATCCATTTTCTCATAATTATTAAAAACCATTCCTTCTATACTGTAGACCCACCCCAGACTCGAATAATACTCAGGGTTTTCTTTTTGTGCATAGATAAGTGTACTGTCTATATATGGTAATGCGCTATCATAATCGTCTGTATAAATGCCCACTAAACTCAAACTCACATAGGACTTAGTAATTTGCAAGCTATCATTAGCAAGTTTAGCAAGACCCAGTGCACTATTGAGATAATAATAAGCACTATCATTCTCCTCTCCAAAATAAAGCTTACCCAATTCATGTAAATCCTTAATGCGATTATCAGGAGATAAATCCTTATTATCTAGCTTTCTAAGCAACGTCTTTTTAGTTTGAGCTAACTCAAGACTATCCGCACTTTGTGCATAGCCAATAAACCCATAGGATATAAAAAACAACAACAAAACTAGTTTTCTCATACTTTCTAATAAATACCCCATAAAAGTAACCTCTTATCTCATAAATAGCCTAATAACTATATCATATTTTTCTCATAAAACGAATAAAAGCGCAATATATACGATATTTTTACGCTGTTGTAAGAGTGCAGTGAAATAACACTTAATTGTTTAGAAATTAAAATATATAACTTACAACTTACCTACATT
>JAHZIZ010000142.1 GCA_022601215.1 Bacteroidota bacterium | reverse complement strand
TGTACAGGCATACAGGGAACGGATTGAGCACAAAGATGCTGAGCTGGTCAGGAGAGACGCCATCATTCAACATCAACTAGCAATAAATGGATGCCTTGTACCATCTTCTGCACTATTCTTGGCAAAAATACCTATGACATGGTAGGTTAAAAAAAGCAATACGGCCACAACCATTGGCAATCCTAAACCTCCTTTTCGGATAATAGCACCTAATGGAGCCCCCACGAAAAAAAGAATGATACAGGCTAATGGTAAGACAAATTTTTCATGTAAAGCAATTTCGTGCTTATTGATCCTTTTGATTTTGGCTCGGAATTGAGATTTTTTACCATCTACAGATTTAATAGCACTTCTTACATTATCTGTGGCAGTAGAAACAATATCTGCCTGTTGTTGTAACTTAAATATGGGAAGTAGCTCCGTCAGACTAGTATCTCTGGATCGTTTTAGTTTTGTGGTATCTGTCGTTTTAGTAATTCCTAAACGATAGTACATATTATCAGAAAACTGTTTGATGTCCTTAGAAAAATTTTCCGAAAGTTTATCAATCTCGGTATACAGCTCTCCAGCTTTATACATATTATGACTGCTCAACTGATTTTCTTTATCAATATCGGTATCATTCAAGGCGGTTAGATCTATATTAATGGTATAGGTGTCAAAATAACTTTTGGCAAATGGAAGACTGCGTTGTTTCATCACATCCTTTACTTGCACATCTTCATAGTAATTTCCATCCTTGAGAATAAGAGAAAGCGTGTTACTGTCTTCAGCGCTACTAATTTCTCCCTCCTTGGCGATGATTACTTTCGTATTTTTTGTCTTACGTAATGGATTTTTTTGATGTATAACTACTTCTCGAAAGAACTGATCATTATCTCCATACTTTTCGGCTACTTTAATATTAAAGTCGTCACCAATGCTACTAAATTGACCTTCTACAATCGCCATGGATGGGCTTACTTTGGCAATATTACGTCTTAGGTTTTGCCATTTATACTCAGAATTTGGTATGATGTTATTGGCAAAGAAAAATGCGACTGCAGCTAGGCCCAATATGAAATAAGTTAGGCTTCGCATTGCTCGTTGCAAAGAAATTCCTGTCGATTTCATGGCAGCGAATTCGTACTTTTCAGAAAAACTACCAAAAACCATAAGGGAAGTTACCAAGACAGTAAGCGGCAATACTAACGGAATTAATTTAGGAGAAAAGAACCAAAGAAATTTTAAGATAATCGCTACATCGATATCCTTACCAGCTAATTCAGAGATGTACAGCCAAATGGTTTGTAGTACAAAAATGAACATTAAAATAATGAAGACGCTTAAAAACGTCTTCAAATAGGCTACTAATATGTAACGGTCAAGTATTTTCAAAAACTGAGATTAATCTAGTTTGTTGATGTAATATCCATCTTTCTCAAACTTTGCCTTGTCAAAGGTAAAAAGTGTTTCTGACAAAGGCTGGTTGGTTTTAAAAGAATTAACAGTTAAGGTATATTTTGTACCATTGGCGTCTGTCTGAATGAGCTTATAAATGTGTTTTGTTTGCACATCGATTCCCAATAAAATATTCTTAATCTCTGCTTTAGAATCAATTGGGGATAGTTTCACAAATTGAATCTTTCTTCCCTTTACATTTTGAACAATGTCCATTTCGGAAACATAGCCTTTTTCGTAAAAGGTAAGTAGTTTTGAAGGCGTAATTTCTTTATCATCTTGTGCATTGTAGCCAGAAATAGTTACTTCTTCGTCCTCTGGTACAATGGTATAGATATTGTTTCCATCGAACATGCGCGTGCTACCTAACATGTTTAGTACATATTGTTCGCCTTTTATGCTCACATCACCACGAGTATCTTGATTTACCCCTTCTTTTTCATTGTTTAGGTTCCATTTAAAGTTGATGACAATATTGTCATAATTCTTCACTTTCGTTGAAACTTCACTAAGTAATGATTTTGCGCTCTGAGCCTGTGCTAAAGAAGCGAAGCAAATTGCCATTACTAAAATTACTGCTCTTTTCATGTTACAAATCGTTGTTATTCGTTGTCTAAAAGTTGATTTAATGCGTCAATAGTGGGAACGAGTACTTGTCTTGCTTTACTACCTTCAAAAGGACCTACAATGCCTGCAGCTTCCAGTTGATCAATTAATCTTCCCGCTCTGTTATAACCTAATTTCAACTTTCGCTGTAATAAGGAAGCGGAACCTTGCTGAGCAATAACGAGTACTTCTGCAGCTTCGCGAAACAATTTATCTCGTTCGCTTATATCATTATCAAGAGTTGTGCCACCTCCTTCTTCGCCCACATATTCTGGTAATAAATGTGCATCAGGATAAGCTTTTTGTGATCCTATAAATTCCGTAATTTCAGCTACCTCTGGAGTGTCTACAAAAGCACATTGAACACGAGTTAAATCGTTTCCTTGTGTGTATAGCATATCACCACGACCGATTAACTGATCAGCCCCACCGGCATCAAGAATGGTTCTAGAATCTATTTTACTTGTTACTCTAAAGGCAATACGAGCAGGGAAATTTGCTTTAATAATTCCAGTAATTACATTTACCGATGGTCGCTGCGTTGCTACAATTAAATGAATTCCTATGGCACGAGCTAACTGGGCTAGACGGGCAATAGGTGTTTCTACTTCCTTTCCAGCGGTCATGATAAGGTCGGCAAATTCATCAATCACTAAAACTATGTAGGGAAGGAACTTGTGCCCTTCATTTGGATTAAGTTTTCTAGCTTTAAATTTCGTATTGTACTCTTTGATGTTACGACACATGGCATCCTTAAGCAAATCGTAACGGGTGTCCATTTCAATACAAAGAGAATTAAGCGTATTAATCACTTTGTTGGTGTCCGTAATTATTGCTTCTTCGGTATCCGGTAGTTTCGCTAAGAAGTGACGTTCTATCTTATTAAAGAGCGTTAATTCTACTTTTTTAGGATCTACTAATACAAATTTAACTTCTGCTGGATGTTTTTTGTAGAGTAAGGAAGCCAGTATGGCATTTAACCCAACGGATTTACCTTGCCCTGTGGCTCCTGCCATCAGTAAATGGGGCATTTTTGCTAGATCCACAACAAAGGTTTCATTGCTAATGGTCTTACCAAGAGTAAGGGGTAATTCCATTTCCGCATTCTGAAATTTTGGAGAAGCAATAGCAGAACGCATAGAGACAATCTGCGGGTTTTTATTAGGCACTTCAATACCAATAGTTCCTCGTCCTGGGATAGGAGCAATAATTCGGATTCCTAGCGCCGATAACGAAAGAGCAATATCGTCTTCTAAATTTTTAATTTTTGAAATTCGGACACCCGCCTCTGGAACAATTTCATATAGTGTTACAGTTGGTCCTACCGTGGCCTTAATATTTGAAATACCAATCTTATAATTATTGAGGGTTTCAACAATTCTATTTTTATTGGCTTCTAGTTCTTCTTGGTTGATTGTGATGCCCTGACCTCCAGTGTAGTCTTTTAATAATTCAATGGTAGGGAAGGTGTAGTTCCCTAATTCAAGGGTTGGGTCAAATTCTCCAAAGTCCTCTACCAGTTTCTTAGATAGGTTTTCTACCACCTCTTCTTCTTGGGCGGCCGCTTTTACTTCCATGGTAACTTCGCCTTCAGAGGGCACTATTTTTGGCGTTTCCTTTTGGGTTGTTTTTAAAACGGGCTCTTCAATGATTTCTTCTGAAATAGGCATGGTAACATCCATGTTT
>JAHZIZ010000141.1 GCA_022601215.1 Bacteroidota bacterium | reverse complement strand
GTTGCATTCTCTGGCGATGCCAAGTAAAACACATAGCCTTCTTTTTCATTGATGTGTTTTATATCAATAACATCGTATAGACCCTTTGTGATGAGCAACTCGGGCTTTCCTTCTAAAGAAACTTGATATAAATGTCTCCATCCATCTTTTTCAGAAGTCCAAAGAATGCTATTGGTTTTATTCAAAAAACTAAAATTGTTGGTATAATCTACAGCATAGGGATTTCCCAATTGAAATAAATCCACCCAAGCCTTATCCGTTTCTTCTTGAATTACCCTAGCACTACCACTGGACGGATCAGCAATATATAATGTACTGTGATTTTGTTTCCTATTTAATTGCTGGATTAAAAGTTTATTGGTACTAGGAATGTATTCCATTCGCACCAAATAATTATTTGATGGGTTCCCAGGAATATTCATCCATGTGGTTGTTCCGTCGTTAATTCGCACCACACCAACTTTACAACTTGATGGACTCTCTCCTACTTTAGGATATTCTAAAGGGACTAATTGCGAATAGATAGAATCAGTATTATTTATCATATGAAATTTCTTGATGCTACTGGCATCAATTTGCCAAAAAGCAATGGACTGGCTGTCTGGACTCCAGCGGAAGCCATCTCTACAGGCAAACTCTTCTTCGTAAGCCCAATCAAAAGTTCCATTGAGTAAAGCCACTGTTCCATTGGTCGTCAACGCTTGTACTTCTCCTGTTGCGTAGTTTTCGCTGTATATATTGTTTTCAGAAACATAAGCGATTTTATTTCCATCTGGAGAAAATTTCGCAAACATAAGTGAAGCAGATGGGAGGTTTTTCCCAATTTGCTTTAAGTTATTTGTTTTAAAGTTGAAAACCCAATAGTCTCCTTTGGTATTGAGTCGCCATACCTTTTTAGTATTAGTAAACAGTAATATCTTTTGTTGGTCCTCCGAAAATCTAAAATGGGCCACTTTAAGGGGTTCTGTTGCCCCATGAGGAGTTAATTGTTCTTTAGTGATAACCGTTTTAGGATGGTGGTCTGGCAAGGCATAGGTCACCAACTCATTATCTTCTAGTTTAAAATAAGAATCCCCGTCATTTGTCCAATTGACCTGGGCTCCTACACTAAAGCTCAAAAAGAGCACTATTATAAGAGGTGCAACTTTAAAGAGACTCTCTTGGAGTGTTGCTATTTCTTTCGTTGTATTCATGGAATGAGTGTTATGAATTACTTAATTTGATTGGTAGTGAAGTTAGTACATTTTACAGAATATAAAATTTGTTTCTCGTCAAATGGGGTCTTTCACCCAATACATTGATGTGTACCATATTTATTTTTTAATCCTTAACAGAATTCGTTTAAAAAGATTGGGGGGCTTTCTATTGATCGTATTATTTTCAAACGTAAAAGTCATATTAAATTCAGATTCTAAATAATCAAAAAGTTCATCGCTGCAGACAATCTCACCTTCCATCCAATTCGTCCATTGAAAGGTTATCTTTTTAAACCCTCTTCTTACAATAATACGATCGTAGTCGATACCAGCGTCGAAACCAAAATATTTATATGTTACGAACCAACCCTTTCTTTTAAGAGTATCAATAATTTGATTCCATTGATCAGTATTAATATGTACAGCAATTTTCTTCAACAGTATCTACCTTGTTATGGCTTTTGAAAGTTTTTAACACCTTTACTTTTTCAGAAATTATTTCGTTTTAGCATAGACATCTATACGTATCGATTTTCCATTTTTTATTTCAGAATCCTCTATCGTTTTTTCGTATTGGAAATCAAGTTTAGACATTGCTTTTTTACAATTATAATTGTCGGTTTCAACAAATCCTTCAATTCGATTTAATTTCAAGCGGTCAAATCCATAACTAGAAATTAAAGGAAAAGCCTCGTTCATTATTCCTTTACCCCAAAATTCAGGTAATAACCAAAATCCAATTTCTGCTTTGTTTTCCTTATTACAAATATCATTAAGTCCTCCAGCCCCATAAAATGTTTGGTCATCAAGCGAGCAAATTGCCCACCACATTTGCTTTTTATCGGCAAACCAAGCTATCTGTTCCTTGGTAGCTTCTAGACTTGAAAAGCTAATACCATAGTGCTTTATCACATCTGGATTTGAAAGTCCATTGAAAATGTTTTCAAGGTCCAAATCGGTTATTTCTCGAAGTAATAATCGCTCGGTCTTTATGGTTGGAAACTGGTTTTTCATATTTAGTAAGGCGTTAGCTAAAAGTACTACTTATTACTGTCGGACATTATTTAATTTTCCTCATTTCACCTTTTTTACTTTTGCCATCTATCGTTTTCGTATAGAATAATTTCTTGCCTTGGATGTCATCAACCTTTACATTCAAAACAGTTCCAGGGGGATATTTATATTTAGCAGAAGATGAAATTAATGTAAGGTTATATTCACAACTATTTAACCAATCAATTTTTGATTTAAGATAATACGTATTACCACTAGCGTTACTAACTACTTTATCCGTCTGGATAGAATCATTTCGAAAAATAGTTATTGTCATAACGGATCCCCCGTAAGTAAATTGACCCTTCCGTGCCAATTCGCAAGAATTATTTTTGCTTGTATTGGTATCATTGGACTTACATCCAACTATAAAAAGGAAAATTATTGAATATTTTAATACGTTAATGTTCATTCTTTCTATAACAGGTTACAATGTGGTATGTATGTTACTCGCATCTTTAAGTATTCATCATAAATCACTTCACTAAGATACTTAGATCTGACTCATTCAGCACAACTATTTCTTCGCAGATTATGTGAGTTATAAACAAAAAACCTGCCCAAATGAGCAGGTTCTAACAAAACACAATTTAGCGGATCGTTTATTTTTTAATCCTAGTTTTCTTAGGGGTTTTTTGAGCTTCAACGACCAATTGAGTGGCGCTCATAAATTCCTTAAAAGCCAAATCTCCTGAGACTTCATTAAAACTACCCTCGGCTTTGATAGCGGGTAAAATAGCGTCCTTGGCTGTTGCAAGGTTAAAACTCCACTCCTTCCCATTTGGTCTCATGACCCCAGTATAATGAATATCACCACGCATACTAACTAAATTGATTTGTAATTCATTAGTACCTGGTACAGGATGCAACAATACACTGTACGCCATCGACACCGTATTCGGGCAATCATTTGTCACTAACACTTGTAAAGGTATAGACGGTTGATTCAATTCCTGTGTACCAAACAACTTGTCTTTAGTAACATTTCCTGCCAATACAAACTTATTGTTTCCACATTCTAGTTTTTGCAAAGGCCTTGTATATAAATCTTTAGACTTTGAATCTCTCATTAATGCTATAGTCAGCTCTTTGGATTCCTTAGTACTCAATGCACTGAGTCGTACCTCATCATGACGCGTCCGTTTCGTGAATGCTTTAGTGGCTACCATTGGGACATAATGCTCCTGTAGCCCATTTTTATAGGCGATCATGGTTCGGGCTCTACTTGCTACCTTTCCCGTTTGAGCTTGGAGTTCGGGTAAGGCTGTAATATCACCTATACGTCCTAAAGCCCGCATGGCCTTTTGTTTTACACCACTGTCGACCTCAGTTCGTAACGTCTTACGTAAACATTTCACCACTGGCTTCGTGTTATATTTGGCCAAATAGTTAATCGCAGTTAATTTCATTCTTTTATCAAAAAATGGGTTATCTAATACGGTTAAGGCCGTTGAAACACTCGTAGCATTTCTTCGTT
>JAHZIZ010000140.1 GCA_022601215.1 Bacteroidota bacterium | reverse complement strand
GAATTTTTCAATTTTTTCTTCGTCTTTGTGGTATAAATTCACATAAACCAGCTTTCCATTATTAATATTCTTAATAATCTTTTTAAAGCGCGCGAGCTTCAACGGAATGGAGGTATATTGTTTTCCAATATTTTTTTCAGTAGAAAGAATGATTGGGATATCTTTCACAAAAACTTTATACATTTGCAGTATGGTTTTAAACAAAGAAACAGCACAAAAAACTGCTGAATTACTATTGCAAATTAATGCAATTAAATTGCAACCACAAAACCCCTTTACTTGGGCCTCGGGTTGGAAATCTCCAATTTACTGCGACAATAGGATTACCCTGTCTTATCCGGTAATTAGAAACTTCCTTCGGGAACATTTAGCCAATCAGATTGAAGAACTCTACGGCAAGCCAGATGTAATTGCTGGAGTAGCCACTGGAGCTATTGGTATTGGGATCTTGGTGGCAGATTACCTGAACATCCCCTTTTGCTACGTTCGACCAGAACCTAAAAAACACGGAAGACAAAATCAAATTGAAGGTAGTCTAGAAGAATACCAAAATGTGGTCGTGGTAGAAGACCTTATTAGCACAGGGAAAAGCAGTTTACAAGCAGTTGAAGCACTTAAAGCTGCCAACGCCAATGTAAAAGGAATGGTAGCCATTTTCTCGTATGGATTTGAGGTCGCTGATGCTAACTTTAAAAAAGCCGAGGTAACACTAAACACGTTAAGTGACTATGACAATTTATTAGAACAGGCAGAAAAAGCGCAATACATCACTACTAAAGAAGCCGAAACGCTGGCAGAATGGCGGTTAGATCCAGGCAACTGGAAATAGGCACACTGTTTGCATCCCTACTCTAAACAATAAATACTAGAATATTTTTTATGGAAATTAAAAGTAAAACCGTTACGGTTCAAAAATCAGCTCAAGAATTAACCGCATATTTAGGCGATGTACAAAATTTTGAAGCTATGATGCCAGATAACATCTCCAAATTTGAAGTGATTAGAGACGATGCCTTTATATTTGCTCTTAAAGGAATGCCTGATATTGCGCTAGAAGTAAAGGAAATTGTTCCTGGAAGCAAAGTAGTTTTAGGTGCTATTAGCGATAAAATTCCTTTTCAGTTAACGGGTAATATTACTGAAATTTCTGAAGGAACTTCACAGGCCGATCTTATTTTTTCCGGGGATTTCAACCCAATGATGGCCATGATGGTTAAAGGTCCAATTACTAAATTTCTAGAGACCCTCTCAACGAACATGGAAAGTCTTAGCTAAGGAAGGTTAGTTCTTTTAAACGGAAAGAACGAATTTTGCCATGTTCCAATTCTACTAGTAACTCGCCAGCTGGATTTACGCCTTTTATAATTCCATTAAACCTGTGACCGTTCGATGAAAAAGTAGAAACTTGATTTATTCTGTAAAGTTGGTTCTCATAATTCAATGAAAGAGCATGATGGTCTGCGGAAAATTGGTTCAATCCATTAATGATCTCTTCAGCCACCTTGTGCAACACTTCTGAAACCTTAAAGGATTGACCACTCGATAAAAACATAGACGTAGGTCTAGGTAAATTTACAAAAACACTATTATTTACATTAATTCCAACACCTATGATCGAGCTTACAACTGTCATTCCTTGTAGTTGATTTTCGATGAGAATGCCAGCTAATTTTTTCCCGTCTGACATAATGTCGTTAGGCCATTTTACAGATAATTTTGGAATATCAAACTCCTTTAATGCGCTAAGAATACTCAAAGAAACCTGAATTGTGATCGCAAATTGAATGGAAACATGGACATCACCATGACATTTAAACACACTCATAGCAAGGCTTTTACCTTTTTCAAAGTGCCACTTTGCACCTCGTTGACCGCGCCCACTAATTTGGTCTTCCGCATATACTACAGAACCATCCTCCAAAGTGATTTCTTTACTTAATTGTTTTAAGTAGTCATTTGTGGAGCCAATGGCACTAAGTTTGATTATTTTCACCTAAATTAATATTGTGTTAATGTTGCCTTTGATTTCGGCAGCAAGAAACAAAAAAGTAATAACTTTGCTCAAATAAAATACTGAATGGCAAAAAAGGAAGTGAGTACAGATCAACTTGTATCACAAATAATTAAAGGAATTGAGGAGGTAAAGGGGCAGGATATTCAAATCTTAGACCTCAGAGAGATAGAAAACACAGTATGTGATTATTTCGTTATCTGTAACGGTACGTCAAACACACAAGTGAATGCCATTGTAAATTCCATACACAAGACAGTTAGTAAAAGCCTAAAAGAGAAACCCTGGCATGTAGAAGGAAGTGAAAATGCCGAATGGGTATTGATGGATTTCGTTCACGTAGTCGTACACGTATTCCAGAGACATATTAGAGAATTCTACGACATTGAAGGACTTTGGGGAGATGCCAAAACTGTAACTATAGAAACCACTTATTAAATTAAAACAGCCACATGGCGAACGACAATAAAAAACCCGAAATTAAAAAACCCAAGTTTAACTCCTACTGGATCTACATTGGAATTTTCTTGCTAATAATTGGAGCACAATTTTTTGGTGGTAATGATTGGACTAAACCCAATAAAACTACCCAAACTGAGTTTCAACAATTTCTAGCTGATGGGGATGTAAAAGAGATTAAGATAATCAATCGAAGAAAGGTTCAAGTTTTTCTTACCGAAGAGGCAAGACAAAAGGAAGTACATAAACCAGAAAGAAGCTCAAGCATTCTTACTCCTGGTCCAGATGACGCAGCCTATATGTTCGAAATTGGAGATCTTCAAAATTTCGAAAATAGCTTCAACCAGATAAAAACCGCAAACAATCTATCCACCGGTTATAGCAATACTACAGAAGAAAACCTTTTTGGTGATATTATACTATCCCTACTTCCATTTGTAGTGATTATTGGTATTTGGATTTTCATTATGCGTCGCATGTCTTCCGGAGGTGGAGGCGGTGCAGGAGGTCAAATCTTTAACATCGGGAAATCGAAAGCCAAATTATTTGACGAGAAAACCGACGTAAAAACATCGTTTAAAGATGTGGCTGGACTTGAAGGTGCTAAAGAAGAAGTTCAAGAGATCGTAGATTTCTTAAAGAATCCAACAAAATATACCTCTTTAGGAGGAAAAATACCAAAAGGAGCCCTCTTAGTAGGTCCTCCAGGAACTGGTAAAACTTTATTGGCGAAAGCCGTAGCTGGAGAAGCAAAAGTTCCTTTCTTTTCATTGTCAGGATCGGATTTTGTAGAAATGTTCGTAGGAGTTGGTGCCTCCCGAGTAAGAGACCTATTTAAGCAAGCCAAAGAAAAATCACCTTCCATCATTTTTATTGATGAAATTGACGCCATTGGACGTGCTAGAGGAAAAAACAATTTCTCTGGGTCGAATGACGAGCGTGAAAATACGCTTAATCAATTGCTCACCGAAATGGACGGTTTTGGAACAAACACCAACGTAATTGTAGTTGCTGCGACCAATCGCGCCGATGTTTTGGATAAAGCATTGATGCGTGCTGGGCGTTTTGATAGACAAATT
>JAHZIZ010000139.1 GCA_022601215.1 Bacteroidota bacterium | reverse complement strand
GACAATCTCAAAGAGCAACTCACCTGTCGGAGAAAGCATTATAGTTAAGAAAGCAAATAATTAAATATAACGCAAAAAAGACCATAAAGCTCTACCTTGAAGGTAATGGAGGTCTTTTTCATTAGAATATGCCTCTCGCTCAAAACTAATATTCCGATAGGCTGTAAATCGATTCCTATATTGAATTAAGCGAACCAGATATTCTAATCCATACCAACAATAGAAAAAAATAACCAACAATTCCCTTTGCTGTTTAAAATGAATCCGCTCGTGATTTAAAAAACGAGTATCGTTTTTTAAGCCTTCTTCTCTAAGTAAAACAAAAGGCCATAACGCCATCCCATTAAACTGCTTTCGAAGTAATTTTGGAACAATGATGAAAATCATAATTATATTTTCTGAAAAATAGAATCAAAGCTAATGTAAGGATTCTTTAATCATACTGGAATTGCGTATTTTTACAGGGTGTTATTTCCGAAGAAAAGAATTGAGATAGAAGAAGGTGATTTTTACCTAACTCCCGAAGGCTACAAATGTTTTACGGAGCAATACCACCTTAAGCGTGGTTACTGCTGTGAAAGTGGCTGCCGGCATTGTCCATATGGTTTTAACACATCCAAGTCTCGGAAAGTGAATGGCACTAATAAATAATATAAAAATTTGGATCTACTCCTAAGAAAATATAAAATAACCATCGCTTGCACCTATCATCGCGCCGATATTAGGTACCCCTAGTTTTTCTGATTTTCTCAATCTAATAATAATCAGAAATAAAACCTAAAAAGATGACATTTAAAGAAGAAATACTACAAGGTATCCCTGCCAGTCTCCCTGAGCAGAAAATTTATGACACCACAGTAAATCATGCGCCCAAACGAAAAAAAATACTTACTAGTGAAGAAGAAAAATTAGCATTAAAGAATGCTCTTCGCTATATAGACTCAAAGCATCACGCTACCATACTTCCTGAATTCAAAAAGGAACTAGACACTTATGGCCGTATTTATATGTATCGATACAGACCCGATTACAAAATTTATGCGCGCCCTATTTTGGATTATCCTGGAAAGAGCCATCAGGCCAAAGCGATCATGCTGATGATACAAAACAATCTGGATCACGCCGTAGCACAACATCCGCATGAATTAATCACTTATGGAGGTAATGGAGCTGTATTTCAAAATTGGGCGCAATATCGCTTAGTTATGTACTACTTAGCGCAAATGACAGACGAACAAACATTGGTCATGTATTCTGGTCACCCACTTGGACTGTTCCCTTCTCATAAAGACGCCCCTAGAGTTGTTGTTACCAACGGAATGATGATTCCTAATTATTCGCAACCCGATGATTGGGAAAAATTCAATGCTCTAGGAGTTACACAATATGGCCAAATGACAGCTGGAAGCTATATGTATATTGGCCCACAAGGGATCGTGCACGGGACCACAATTACAGTACTGAATGGATTTAGAAAAATCAATAAATCACCTCAAGGAGGTCTGTTCGTTACTTCTGGCCTAGGTGGTATGAGTGGCGCGCAACCCAAAGCCGGTAATATCGCAGGTTGTGTAACGGTTTGTGCCGAAGTAAATAAAAAAGCTACACATACGAGACACAGTCAAGGTTGGGTTGACGAAATTATTGAAGATGTTGTCACACTTGGAAAAAGAGTGCAACACGCCCTAAATGAAAAAGAGACTGTTAGTATTGCATACGATGGAAATATTGTTGATGTCTGGGAGCATTTTGCCGAAGCGCAAATTCACATTGATCTAGGAAGCGACCAAACTTCCTTGCATAACCCATGGGCAGGAGGATATTATCCAGCTGGCATGAGCTATGAAGCAGCCAATGAAATGATGGCCAATCAACCAGATTTATTTAAAGAAAAAGTCCAAGAAAGCCTCAGGCGCCATGCCGATGCTATTAATAAACATACGGCACGTGGAACTTACTTCTTTGATTATGGAAATGCTTTTTTACTGGAAGCATCAAGAGCAGGTGCCGATATTCTAGACACCAAAAACCCACTAAGAGAATTTAAATACCCTAGCTACGTTCAAGATATTATGGGACCTATGTGTTTTGACTATGGCTTTGGCCCCTTCCGTTGGGTCTGCGCTACAGGAACCCCAGAAGATCTCGCGAAAACCGATACCATTGCTTGCGAGGTACTTGAAGAAATGATGAAAACATCGCCTATTGAAATACAGCAGCAAATGGCCGATAATATTCAGTGGATTAAGGGAGCACAAGCAAACAAATTAGTCGTTGGATCCCAAGCTCGTATTCTCTACGCCGATGCTGAAGGTAGAATGAAGATTGCTACTGCTTTTAATAAAGCCATTTCCGAAGGAACCATAGGCACTGTAATTTTAGGTCGGGATCATCATGATGTCTCCGGAACAGATTCGCCTTATAGGGAGACCTCTAATATTTATGACGGAAGTAGGTTCACTGCAGACATGGCCATTCACAATGTCATAGGCGATAGTTTTAGAGGAGCCACTTGGGTGAGTATCCATAATGGTGGTGGCGGTGGATGGGGTGAAGTGATCAATGGAGGTTTCGGTATGGTTCTTGATGGTAGTAAAGAAGCTCAAAGACGTTTAGAATCAATGCTTTTCTGGGATGTAAATAACGGAATTGCTAGACGAAGTTGGGCTCGAAATGACGAAGCCATCTTTGCAATAAAAAGGGAAATGGAACGCAACCCTTCTCTCAAAGTAACGCTTCCAAATTTCGTAGACGAGAATTTATTAAATTAAGAATTACCGCTATGAAAATTTTTAAATTGTTACCAGTACTTGGACTCTTACTTATTGTTAGTTCTTGTACTACCGTTAGAGTGGCTTCCGATTATGATCGCGAAGCAAATTTTGGAAACTACAGTAGTTTTGCCTTTTTCAAACCAGGCATTGATAAAGCTAAAATTAGTGACCTTGATAAAAAGAGAATCTTGCGAGCTATTGATAACGAACTCGCTGCGAAAGGAATGCAAAAATCGGGCAACCCCACTCTTTTAGTTAGTATTTTTACCAAAGAACGTGAACGCGTTAATGTCTACAACAACAACTTTGGTTGGGGATGGGGATGGAACCCATGGTGGTATGGAGGCGCCTATGGAAGTACGGTTTCGAGATCCACAGAAGGAAGTTTGTATATTGACTTGATAGATGCACAAACCAATGAGTTAGTTTGGCAAGGCGTTGGAAGTGCTCGATTAATTACTGGGAGCAATATCGATAAAAAAGAAGAAAGGATTAGAGAGATTGTCAGCGAAATTCTAGCTGAGTATCCTCCTGGACTTGCTAGTAAATAATACCCAAAGCCCTCTAAATAGAGGGCTTTTCTTTTATTGTTACATGTGTGTTATACTTTGTTACATATCTCATGTTACATTCTCACCACCTCATTTAGTTTTACACCATCAAAGAATTAGACTCAAAAATTTAGGGGGAAAACCCTTATTAAAATGGAGTATAATCATTTGAACAAATTGGAGTTACGATCTAGTTTTGTCGAGATCATATTCTGAACAATTAAAAACATTAAAACTAAATGATATGAAGACTATTTTTACATTTTTAACATTACTATTAACGACGATTACTGTTGCGCAGACTTCCATGTTCGTGCATACAGCCGAGGCTAGCACCATTTCAGCAGATGCAAGTTTTATCGATCACCCCGACTTAAACGGCAACCCGGATGCTAAAATTCTCATCAGCCATAACTGGAACCCAGCAGGCGCTAGTGGTATTTACAATGACAACAATACAGGTGCCTTTTACAGTGCTGGACAGTCTCAATGGGCTGTTTATAACGAGGATGGTTCGAGCATGATTGAAAACAGCGCATACAATATCTATATCGCTCAAGGCAGCGAGGTATTTTTACATATTGCAGATGCAGCGAATCAAGGAAGTTCGGATAGTTACTCTGTATTGAGTCATCCAGACCTTAATAACAACCCTGACGCCAATATCATACTTACTACCTATTACAATCCCAATAGTATGAGAAACGACTTCAATTATTCGGTATGGTATAATACAACCGATGGACGTTGGATTATTTTTACCGAAAGTTTAGCTACGCTTCCGCTTGACACCGCATTCTTTGTAGGTATTGGTGGTGGAACAGGGGTCTCTGCAAAGCATGTAGCCACTGCGAGCACAATCTCTGGAAATTACACTATCATAGACCACCCATTATTAAATGGCGATCCGAATGCAACGTTTAACTTTACACACAACTGGGGGGCCTCGGGTGAAACATCGAATGTACTTTTGGATGCAACTTTAGGAGCTTGGTATACAGGGTCGAACTGGTCAATCTATACAGAAGACCTAACCGCCATGCCAGAAGATATTGAATTTGACTTATTCGTATACGATTCAAGTCTTGGATCTAACGAAACTGCAATTAACGAACTGAGCTATTTCCCTAACCCAATTTCGGAAGTACTTACAATTACGGCAGCGGAAGAATTAAGCAAAGTAACTGTTTTCAACGTTCTTGGACAGCAAGTGCTTCAACAAGAGCTGAGTGGTATTTCTTCTGAAATCAACATGAACGCACTACCAACAGGAAATTACTTAGCTAAAGTAGAAACCGAAGTGGCTTCTCAAGTTATTAAGCTGGTAAAATTGTAATATCCATACATACTAGCCAACAAAAAAGACCCGCACTTGCGGGTCTTTTTATTAATAATTAAGCACTTCTTTTATTTTCTCTTTCACTTTCTCTGTTGAAGGGATCATGGTTTGTTCTAAAGTAGAATTTAGCGGGATGGCAGGCATATTTTCCGAACCAATAAGCATGACTGGCCCATCTAGGGATTGAAAACACTCCTCTTGAATTCGCCCTTGTAATCCTCTACTGAAACCGTTATCAGAGGGTTCTTCAGTAACCACTAAACACTTTCCACATTTCTTAACGCTCTTAAACACCGTTTCATAATCTAAAGGATGCAAAGTGCGCAAATCCACAACTTCAATCTTATCCTGAAGCCCAAGTTGTTCCGAAGCATTCATCGCCCAGTGCACTCCCATACCATAAGTAATAATAGATAAAGTCTCTTCCTCATCTTGAGGCCATATTTCTTGTAGCACCCAAGCCTTACCAAATGGCAATACATAATCGTCGGAAGGTTCTACCGAAGTAGCTCCCTTTGTTCCAGGTACCTTACTCCAATACAAACCTTTATGCTCAAAAATAACCACTGGATTTGGATCATAATAGGCCGCTTTCAGCAAGCCTTTTAAGTCCGCACCATTACTTGGGTAGGCAATTTTAATTCCTCGAATGTTAGAAACTACACTCTCTACTGAGGACGAATGATAAGGTCCGCCACTGCCATAGGCGCCAATTGGAACTCTTAAAATCATAGATACTGGCCATTTTCCGTTGGACAAATAACAACTTCTACTTACTTCTGTAAACAATTGATTGAGTCCTGGCCAAATGTAATCGGCAAACTGAACCTCAACTATGGGCTTTAAACCTACAGCGCTCATCCCTACAGTGGACCCAACAATGAAGGCCTCCTGAATAGGTGTGTTAAATACTCGATTGTCACCGAACTTTTGTGCTAAGGTGGCGGCCTCACGAAATACCCCTCCTAATCTTCCTCCCACATCTTGGCCGTACAACAAACATTCTTTGTGTTTTGCCATCAACTCCTCAATGGCAAATAACGCACAATCGACCATCACCACTTTATCGGCTCCTTGTGGTGAACGTTCTCCTACCTCTTCGGTTATTGGAGTGGGCGCAAAATCGTGCGTAAACAAATCCTTTGGAGTTGGATCTTCCGCAAGAAGTGCTTTATCTAAATCGGAACGAACGACAGCAATACATTCGTTCTCAATATCTTGTAAATTCTTTTCATCAAAACCAGCATCCAATAAAAGTTGTTTCATTTTAGGATAAGGATCACGAGATCTAGCTTCCTCCAAATCGTCTCGATACCACTCCATTCGGACTCCAGAAGTATGATGATTTAACAGAGGAACCTTAGCGTGCACTAAAAATGGACGACGCTCTTCACGAATGGTTCTAAGCACCTCTTGAATGGTATTGTAACTTTCTTCAAAATCAGTCCCGTCTATGGTTACTGCTTCTAATCCGTGAAAACCCTGAGCATACTCAAACGCATCCTGTGCACGAGTTTCTGCTGCATTGGCACTTATATCCCAACCATTATCTTGAACTAAGTATAAAATTGGAAGTTGTTTTAAAGCCGCCATTTGAAAAGCTTCTGCTATTTCTCCTTCAGTAACAGACGCATCTCCCAAGGAACAAACTACTACGGGTTTATCCTCATTTTCATGAGCAGTAAGATGCTCCGCTTCTTTGTACCAAAACCCCATCGCCACTCCTGTGGCTGGAATAGCTTGCATCCCAGTAGCACTACTTTGATGTGGTATCTTAGGTTTGTCATCATCCCGTAAACTAGGATGACTGTAATAGGTGCGACCTCCAGAAAAAGGGTCGTCTTTTTTAGCAAGAACTTGCAACATTAAGTCGTAAGGTTTCATCCCAATGGCCAATAACATACTATCATCTCGGTAATAAGGAAACGCATAATCCTGAGGTTTAAGTTGCATCCCTAAGGCCGTCTGTATTACCTCATGCCCACGAGACGTAGCATGAACATATTTTGAAACCACTTTAAAGTTCTCCTCATATAAAAAAGTCATTGCCTTGGCAGTTACCAAATTTTTAAATCCTTGGAGGAGGGTTTTTTTATGAAGGTTGGTTTTCAATTCTTGTTCTTTTATCATATCTATACTACTGGAGTCATCCAATTAAACTGATCCGTTGTTTTTCCCGTCTTAATAGCGTTAAGTGTATTGTTAACATCTACGCCTACTGGGCTTTCATCACTTACATGAATGGTCTGTTCACCCCACCCAATTTCTTGAATATAGGCAATCCCTACGGCTGTACCAGTTCCAAAAGCTTCTTCCAAGGTTCCATTTTTAGACGCCGTGGCTATCTCATCGATCGTGATTGGTCGCTCTATCACCTCGTATCCTTTGCCTCGTAAAACATCCATAACGCTCATTCGCGTAATCCCGTCTAGGATGGCGCCATCTTTACTTGGGGTCACAAAAGCACCGTTTATCTTAAAAAAGATGTTCATGGTTCCTACTTCCTGAATATATTTGTGTTCATGTGCATCTAACCACAGTACTTGATCATACCCTTTTGACTTTGCAATTTCGGTAGGGCGAATAGCCGCAGCATAGTTCCCTGCCGCCTTTGCTTCTCCAGTTCCCCCTTCGGCTGCTCTTATATAATGTTTCTCTGCGTAGAGTTTTATTCGGTTGCTGAAAAAAGGTCCCGCTGGGGAAGCAATAATGATAAATTTAAAGCTCGTTGCCGCTCGCATCCCAATAAAAGGCTCATCTGCGTACATAAACGGACGTAAATACAAGGCACTTCCATCTTGCGGCGGAATCCAACTTCGCTCTGTCTTCACTAAGGCCTTTAAGCCTTCTACAAACAGTTCTTCTGGAAATTCTGGCATTCCCATTCGCCTGGCGCTAAAATTTAAACGAGCTGCATTTTTATCGGCCCGAAATAGCATAGGCACCCCTTCTCCCGTGATGGTTGCTTTCATTCCTTCAAAAATAGCCTGACCATAATGCAAGGCCATCGCTGCTGGATGTGTAGGAATATGATCCAGCGGTTCCACACGAGGTTCATTCCATTTTCCATCGTGATAGTCACAAATAAACATATGATCCGTAAATGTTCTTCCTAACGGAATGTTTCCAAAATCTAGCGTTGAAACTTTAGAGGATGCAACGGTATTTATTTTTATTTCTTCTGTAATCGTCATAGTTATATGGATCTACTTGCATTAAACTTTTCTAAATAATCGGCGATTCTTCTCAAGAAAGAACCCGCTAGATATCCGTCTACTATTCTATGGTCAAACGATAAAGAAAGATACATCATCGAGCGTATTTCTATAGTGTCGCCTTCAGGCGACTCCATCACCTCAGCACGCTTTTTAATAATACCAGTTGCCAAAATTGCGGCTTCCGGCTGATTGATAATAGGGGTCCCCATAAGGCTTCCAAAAGTACCAACATTACTAATTGTGAACGTACTACCTTTCGTATCATCTCCTTTCAGTTTACCTTCTCTTGACTTTAGCGCGAGTGCATTCGTTGCGGCGGCCAATTCTTGCAAATTCTTTTTATTTGCATTTTTAACAACCGGCACAATTAAATTGCCTGTGGGTAATGCTGTGGCCATTCCTACATTGATATCTTCTTTTACAATAATGTTCTTTCCATCCAAAGAAGAATTGATCATTGGGAAATCTTCGATAGCTTTAGCTACTGCTTCAATAAATAATGGGGTGAAAGTGAGCTTCTCTCCATATTTCTCTTGAAAAGGTATTTTATGGGTATTACGCCATTGTACCATTTCCGTCAGGTCTGCTTCCACGTATGCCGTTACGTGTGGCGATGTATGCTTGCTATAGACCATATGATCTGCGATCATTTCGCGCATCCTATCCATTACCACGACTTTTCCAGTCCCTTTATCAAATTGAAGATCCGGAACTGAAAATCCGCTGCCTGAAGCAACTGTTTGAGTAAACTGAAAAGGACGCCCTTCACTAATGTAGGCCATGACATCACTTTTTCGTAACCTCCCTTTTTCACCGGTTCCTTGAATACGAGTTAATTCTTCATAGCTGATATGATGTTTTCGGGCAATACTATCTACAAGTGGTGAAATAAACACATTCTCATTGATTTTAAACGCTTTTTCCGAATTAGTGGCAGTCTTCTTTTTTAACGCCGGCGTTTTAGCCATTTCGGTTTTTGCCACAATTTTCTCTTCTGAAGAGTTTTGAACAACAGTATCTGCTTCAAGCTCCAAAACCGCTATGATGCTTCCAACCGGAACTACATCCTT